>DGRU01000078.1 GCA_002390025.1 Lachnospiraceae bacterium UBA4380 | reverse complement strand
TGCAGGCGATGAACACGGGGCACGACGGTTCCCTGTCGACAGGCCACGCCAACAGCGCCCGGGATATGCTGGCCCGTCTGGAGACCATGATCCTTATGGGCATGGATCTGCCTCTGCCTGCCATCCGGGGGCAGCTGGCCTCGGCGATCGACCTGATCATACACCTGGGACGCCTGCGTGACCGCAGCCGCAAGCTTCTGGAAATCTGTGAAGTGACCGGCCTTAGGGACGGGCATGTTGTGACAGCTCCCATCTTCCGCTTCTGTGAAAAAGGAGAGAAGGAAGGCAAGATCATCGGCAGCTGGGAGCAGACCGGGCGGCTCTCATCGAGAGACAAGCTGGCAATGGCGGGCGTGGACTGTCCGTGGGGATGAAGACCCGGGATGTTCTGCCGCAAGGCGTGTTTTACCGGGAGGCGGCGCAAGTCTTCTGCTACTGCATCGCGCCGTCGCTCAGGGAAAGGGCATGGATGGAAGGAAAAAAAGATATGAAAAGAAGAAAGAAGTTCCCCGGCCTGCCGGAAAATCCCCGGTTTTTATTGGAGGGAGCGGCCCTGATCGGGGTGATCGCCTATCTCTTTTATGATTCGCCGGCTGCAGCGGTGTTTTTGTCTCCGCTTCTGTATCCCTATTACCGCAGGCGGGCCGGGGAAAAGCGCAGGCAGGACAAAAAGGAACTGTCGGCACAGTTCAGAGAGGCGCTGGCAGCGATCATCACAGCCCTGAAGGCGGGATACTCGGCGGAAAACGCCTTTATGGAGTGCCTTCGGGAAATGCAGTTCCAGTTCGGCGAAAAGGCGATGATTTCCAGAGAGATGAAGAGAATCTGCAAGGGGATCGAGAACAGGATCCCCCTGGAGAAGCTCCTCTCGGAGTTTGCATCGAGATGGCAGATCGAGGAGATCAGCGAATTCGCGGAGGTCTTCGCGATCGCCCGCAGAAGCGGAGGAAATCTTCCGGAGATCCTGGGGCGGACCTCGGAGATCATCCGGGACCGCATGGAGATCGATACGGAGATCGACATTCTGCTGAGCAGCAGAAAGTTTGAGCAGAAGATCATGGACGGCGTGCCGTTTTTTATCATTTTTTATCTCGGACTGTCCACGGAGGGATTTTTTTCCGTGCTCTATCACAACGCAGTCGGGGTGATCTTCATGACCTGCTGCCTGGCCGCCTATCTGGCCGCGATCCTTTTATCGGACAGGATCATGGCGATTGAATTGTAAGTGCTGACACTTTATCTGAGGAAGAGCACTTTACCCTAGAAAAAGAAATGGAGACAGAGCAATGGGAGTGATGGAGAAAGTGATCCCCGCGATCTACACAGGACTGTATATCCTGTTCCTGTGCATATTTATAATCCTCGCAGTTTTGTCCGCCGGGGAGGAACTCCCGACGTATGCGCGGGACCCTCCTCTACGCAGACCTGTCAGGAGAATGGCCTTATGGCTGATCAGGAAACTGCAGGAGCGCAGAGAAAAGCGCAGGCGGAAGGGAAAGGATCTGCTGATCCCCGGCGAAGAAGGGGTGCGCAATGATCTCAGAACCCTGTATCCCTCGATGAAGGCGGGACGAAAGGAAGTCCTGTACCGGATAGAAAAATTTGAGCGGTCACTGCTGCTGCTCTTTGCCGCTGTTGTGCTGGCAGGAGCCATGCATGTGCGGTCTTTTTCCTCCGGGATCCTGCAGGAGGGCGGAAACGTCCGCAGGGAGGAAAGCGGCGGTGCGGACCGTCAGCTGACAGTCCGAGCACTCCCCGCACTCCCGGTCACAGATGAAAAAGACGGGGAAAGTGAAAAAGACGGGGACAGTGAAAGCCGGGAAGGCAGTGACTACGGGACCTATACGGTCACAATTCATGCGAGACAGTTTACGCGGAAAGAGGCAGAGGACAGGGCACAGGAGATCCTGGGGCAGTTTCCCGAAAGTCTGCTGGGCGAAAACGAATCCGCAGACCGGATCCGATCCCCTCTGGTCATGCCGCAGGCTTTGCAGGTCCGGCCGTTTACCCTCAGCTGGGAGAGCAGCCGCTATGCGGTCCTTGATACGGACGGAAGTATTTTTAACACTGACTATAGGCAGGATCAGGCCGAGGAGGTGGAACTGACGGCAGTGCTGACCTGCGGAGAATACCGCTTTCAGAAAAAGATGGATCTTGTGGTGCGGGCGCCCCTGCGGGATGAGCAGCAAAAGCTGCAGGATGCGGTTGGCACGGCTCTCCTGGAGGCGGAGAAAGAAAGTGCGGACAGGGAGATCTTCAAGCTTCCTGACTCCGCGGAGGGGCTTGCCCTTGTCTGGCGCGAGAAAGTCGAGGATGCCAGCGCGGGTGTCCTGATCCTGGGACTTGTGATCTGCATCCTGGTCTGGTATGTCACGGATTACCGCCTGCATGAAAAGACGCGGGAGCGGAACCGCCAGCTGGCCATCGATTATCCACAGCTGACCAGCAAGTTCGTACTTTATATGGGCGCCGGAATGAGTGTGCGCAATGTTTTTTACAAATGCGCGGAGGAATACAGACTGAAAACTGCCGCCGGCAGCAGAAAGGGAAAAGGAAACATCGGAGCGGGTTCAGGCCGCTGGCTCTATGAAGAGGTGCTCCTGGTCTGCAATGAACTGGACAGCGGAGTTCCGGAGGCGGATGCCTATATGCATTTCGGACGCCGGTGCCGTCTGAGACAGTACACGAAGTTCTGCACCCTGCTGGTTCAGAACCTTCGAAGAGGCAATGACACACTTCTGCAGGTCCTGCGGGAGGAGGCCGAGACATCCTTTGAGGAGCGCAAAAATCTCGTCAGGGAACTGGGAGAAGAGGCGGGGACCAGGCTGCTGCTCCCGATGATGATCATGCTCGGAATCACTATGCTCATGATCATTGTTCCTGCCTATTTCAGCTTTTCCATGTAAGCCGGCAAAGAAAATGAGGACAGAGAAGGAGGAAACCATGAGAGCGGCGATACGCAATTTCTGGAAGGATGAGTCCGGAATGGGGACAGTGGAGATCATATTGATCATCGTTGTCCTGATCGGCCTCGTAATCGTATTCAAAAAACAGATCAATGACCTGGTGACCAAGATCTTCAAGAAGATCACCACAGACAGCAATCAGATCATCGGGTGGGGAGGGAACAGAAACCTGCTGATCTGACGGCGTGCGGGCACTGAGCGCTGCGGAAGCCCGAAGTGCGGAGCAGTGAATTGCCGTTGATCTATACACTGTTTATTCTTCATCGCGTAATATCCGTGTCTTCAGGCATGGGATACACGCGCAAAAAGGGAAACTTGAATCACGCATGTCTGTGAATGCGGGGGCGAATGCAGGCCGATGGCTGCAGATATGCAGAGGACTTTGCAAAAGGCAGAATTGATAAAGAGGTAAGTACCATGAATCAATGCCGGAAGACGGTTTTCTCTCAATATGCGGACGGATATCTGACCGTCTTCCTGGCATTGTCTCTGGCTGTGCTCCTGCCGCTGATCCTGACACTTGTGGAAGGGGCAAGGAGGAATGCGGTCCGCATGCAGACAGAGATCGCGGGCAATATCGCGGTCCGCTCCGTGCTGGGGGAATTTCATCAGGAACTTTTAAGGCAGTACGATCTGTATTTTGTTGATGCCTCCTACGGGACCGGAAGCGCTTCCGTAGAGCAGGTGCGGCATCATCTGCAGACCTATATGGAGAAAAACCTTGTATCCGGAGGCGCAGACTTTACAGGAATGCAGCTGGAGAGTCTGACCCTGGACGGGACGCGGTTTGCGGCGGATGCCCGGGCCCGGGCGCTGCGGGAGCAGGTCTATGCCTATATGTCCGCCGATCCCGCCGGCCTGCTCCTGTCGGAGGTCCTGACAAATGTAGATGTCTGGCAGGGCCTGCTTGAGGACGGAACCGTCTGGGAGGAGCAGCGGCAGCAGGCAAAAGAGAACCTGCGCGAGCAGATGGAGCAGGCCAGAGAAGAAGCCAGGGAAAACTATACGGCAGAAGAGAGGCAGGAGGCAGAGGAAAAGGGAGACAACACAGCGGAGAAAGGGATCCGCGAAATGGAGCGCTTCCGCCTGCTGCCCATCCTCCGCCAGGTATTCGGGGATGTGTCCGGGCTTTCTGACGCCATCGCGGATCCGGACGTGATCTCGACGCGGGGGATCCATTACGGCGATGCCCTGCAGCCCGCCAATTCACATGGCTTTCCACGCGCTGATGAAGCCCTATTCGACCTCTATATAGCGGAAAAATGCGGCTGCTATACGCAGCCCCTTGAGAAGGGGAGACTGAAGTACCAGACGGAATATATCCTGACAGGAGGAGCATCGGATCAGGACAGTCTGGAGAAAGTCGCTGAAAGGCTGCTTCTGATCAGGGAAGCCGCCAACTGTGCCTATCTCTTTACGGATCAGTCCCGCATGGGGGAGGCGGAGTTTCTGGCGGCAATCGTCTCTTTTGTCCTGTTCAATCCGGAACTGAAGGATGCCATCAAGATCGTCCTTTTATTTGCCTGGGCATATCTGGAATCAGTCCGGGACCTGCGGACCCTTTTTGACGGAGGGCGGGTGCCGCTCATGAAGACATCAGAAACCTGGCAGACCTCTCTTTTGGGAATCCTGACGCCGGAGACGGCAGTCAGGGGAAAAGGATCGGGGGAAGGACTTTTGTATACAGAGTATCTGCAGGCCCTGCTCTATCTGCAGGGGAGTTCTGTCAAGAGCCTGCGGACAATGGACATCATGGAAATGGATATCCGGCTGACGGACGGGAATGCAGGTTTTCGTATGGACTGGTGCCTGGATGCCTTTTCCATGACAGCGGCGGTAAAGAGCCGTTACGGATATGAATTTGTCCTGAAAAAATGTGAGGGCTACAACTGAACTTGAAGACTTGAAGTCCTGGAAAAGGAAGAACAAAAAGGCAAAAAGGGCGGTGCCGGGACAAAGAGGCCGGAAAGTGGAAGAGCTTTCGGCTCTGACACACGGCCTTATGAGGTGGCTGAACATGATCAAAAAGTCTCTCCGGGCAGAAAAAAACAATAACAGGATCAGCCGCCGCGGCAGGCAGCAGGGCACCGCCTTTTTTCAGGCCAGTATGACCGTCGAAGCGGCGCTGGTCCTTCCGCTTTTTCTGTTCTGCATCTTCAATATCATCTTTCTTCTGGACGTGATCCGCCTGCAGAGCCGGGTCACTGCAGCCCTTCAGCAGACCGGGGACCAGATTTGCGAATATGCCTGGTACCGGGAATATGCCGCAGGGGACGGCGGGGAGAGCACAGATGCGTCTGCAGAGGGCGGAATAGAGATCCCCCGGGCGGCAGGAGACATTTTTTCCCTGGCTTTCGTGACCGGCTGCATACGAAAGCAGCTGGGCAGCAGCTACATGAACACTACCTGCCTCCGCGGGGGCAGCGGGGGAATCTCCTGTGTCCGGTCAAAGATCCTGTCCGGAAACGATATTGTGGAGATCCGGGCAGACTACCGGACGAGACCTTTTATCCCCATCCTGAGCGGTCCTGATTTTAAGATCACCACCACCTATTACGCCCATGCCTGGACAGGCTATCGGAACGGCAGCGGCACGGGAGAGGGAGGAGAGGACGGAGAGAGCGCAGGGCAGCAGGGGCGCGTATATGTGGCCGAGAACGGTGTGGTTTACCACACAGATCCCAATTGCGTCTATCTCAATCCCCGCGTTCAGGAAGTGGACGCTTCAGACCTCGATCACCTGCGCGCAAATGACGGCAGCATCTATCATCCGTGTGAATATTGCCATCCCTCCAAAAAGGGCAGGGTCTATGTCACGCCGGACGGAAACCGCTATCACAGCTCCCGCAGCTGTACCCGCCTGCAGCGCACGACCCACGAGGAGACGACGGAAGAAGCCTCCTCCCATCTGCGTCCATGTCCCAAATGCGGACATGCCCACTGAGATATAGCAGCTTTGTAACGGGCGGCAGAAGAATTCAAAATGATGAAGATTCTGCCTTTTGCGGGAGGATTCACTGTAAATGAAAATACATTCCATGCATCATTCCCTTTGTGGATAAACAGGATCAAAACGGTGAAAAATGTGGATAAGTCTGTGGATAAAGTGGATTAATCACCTGGAAAAGTCGCCTGATTCCTGAAAAAGGCAGAGTTTGTGGAAAAAATGAGGGAGGCGGGGACAATTGTGGAATCCGACTGCGTGCATAGGATGCGTGCAGAAACACCTGTACCAAAAGCTATCAGATCCTCCGAATCCATAAAAAAGAAGAAATGTGCTTTGGCATGAATATAAAATCAGAAACCTGATTTAGTTCAAAAGGGAAAAGCAGAGACGGAACAATTCACGGGCAGGGCTCCTGTTTTGACATAGAGAGGATTGAAGGGAGTGGTGACAATGCCGGCAGTCAGTTGTTTTTTGAAAGAAGGAGAAATGCTGCGGGAAGCTCTCTGTACAGGGTATCTTGTGATCTGTGCTGCGCAGGATCTCAAAAAGCAGACGATCGACATCAGGGTGTCTGTCTTTGCGGGAGGTGCGGCACTGGTCCTGGACGGGGCAGCCCTGGCCGGCGGACAGCTGGATATACTGACTTCTCTCGCCGGACTTGTGCCGGGCATTCTGCTTCTGGCGCTGGCTCTGTTTTCCGGGGGTGCCGCAGGGGTCGGAGACGGAATCTGTTTTCTTGTGCTGGGAACACTGCTGGGAACGTGGATGACCTGGGCAGTCCTGATGAGCGCGCTGATTCTTGCCGCTGCTGTCGGAGCCCTGCTCATGGCTTTTCGGAAAGCGGGACGCAGGACGCATATGCCTTTTCTGGCTTTTGCAGCAGCGTCCTGGGCTCTCATTCTGGCAGCCCGCCTGTCCGGGATCGACTGGTGAGGAGGAAACAGCATGTCTTTGAACACGGAAAAGAGAAAGCGGGGAAGGGAGGCGGAGGCCTACTTTACAGTGGAGGCTGCCCTGCTTGTCCCCGTCGTTTTATGCATTTTTGTGATGATCATTTATCTCTCTTTCTATCTGTATGACAGATGCGTGATGGCCCAGGACTGCTATGTCCTGAGCTACCGGCAGAGCATAGAGAAAGGCGGGGCGGACCGTGCCGGAAAAGCAGCAGCAGGAGAACAACTCGGACACAAGCTGTTCATGCTCTCGAGGATGGAAGCGGGGATGTCGGGAGGCAGAAAGATCTGTGTAAAAGTAAATGCGGTCATGGAGCCTCCTCTTTTTGGTCTGGATTTCTTTGAGAAGGAAAGACACTGGATGCTGGGAGTTGAGGAGAAGGCCCGCAAAACAGATCCGCCAAAGGACTACCGCCGCGTCCGCAGGATCATGAATCTGGCAGCGATGGTAAAAAAGACCGGCGGAGAGGAGTATTGACGCGAAGCGGAAGGGTACACCGAATACAGGAGGCACAGACAATGGACGAGGACAGAAAGATTTCTTTTTACAGCGATGCTGCGCACAACTACATGGTTCTGGAATGCCCTCCCGGGCTGAAGGAAAACTATCAGTACAAGATGCTGGCGGCAAACCGGATCAAGGGTCTTCTGAGCTGTAGCGGACGGTCGATCGACAGCAGAGAATATCTGTATTATGACATCTCTTCCAGGCAGAGCCTGACGGACCTCTACGACAGAAGACCGGTCCGCAGCGAAGACCTGAACCGGATTCTGAAGGATCTGGTCAATGTGGAGGAAACGCTCACGGAGTATCTGCTGGACACATCCCATCTGATCCTGGATCCCGCGTGTGTTTATCTGGATTTCAGGGAGCAGACATGCAGCTTTGTCTACTATCCCGGAGAAGAGCAGAAGACCGGCCCGCAATCCTTATTTACTTTTCTTGCGGACAGAGTGGACGGCCGGGATAAACAGGCCGCGGCGCTGATCTACAGGCTGTGCATGATGGCGGAGAGGCCGGGCTTCAGACTTCGGGCGAAGGAGCTTTCGGATCTGGGTCTGCAGATGGACGAAAGGAGTGAGAAAAAACCGGAAGCCCTTGCCTATGAACAGGGAGCCGTGTATGAAAGGAGCCGGAAAGAGGAGATTTTCACTCCTGCGGTCAACAGACAGGAAGCTGTTTTCAGAGAAGAATATACGGAACTCCCCGAGGAGAGCCCGGGAGGCAGGAGGTCTGAAGGCGGAAGGGGTCCCATTCTGATTGCTGCAGCTGTTCTGGCGGCAGCGGGCATATTGCTTCTGCTTGCAGACAGATTTGTGAAACTGCAGGAGAGCTATATTCTCCTGACCCGCGCCTTCGGCGGGGTGTTGACGGCGGCCGGCGTGATCCTGCTGATCGTGCAGCTGGTGCGTGGAAGGAAAAAGCAGACAGAGCAGATCCCGGAGACTGCGGAGACGATTATCTATAAAGAGCCCGAGCCCTGGGAAACCCCGGGTTTTTCTTCTTCGTCCTATCGTCCCGGGCCAGCTCCGGGGGAGACATGCCTGCTGGGGCCGGATACAAGGCCGGCAGCCGGACTCTACGGGACCGGCACCTGCAGAGGAGAGCAGATCAGCCTTGCAAAGCTTCCCTGTGTTGTCGGCAAGATGCGGGACTATGTGGACCAGGTCCTCGATGACAGCAGCGTGAGCCGTATGCATGCCCGCTTCGCAGTGGAAGGAGACGGGAGTATCTCTGTCCGCGACCTCAACAGCACAAACGGAACCTGGCTGAACGGAGAACGGCTGCGGCCCAACGAGAGCCGCGCCCTGCAGCAGGGAGACCATCTGCGCCTGGGAAGGATGGAATTTATCTTCCGCTGAAGACGGGTTTGCAGGCTGCCATCACCTTCTTATGAGGGCGCTGCTGCTCCTGAGAGTGTCCCGGACGTATCCCGGTCGGGGAGGCAATGCATCATTGACGCGTTTTTTTCACAATGATAAGATTATCTAGTGCGGACCGGAGAAAAACACTTCCTCTAAGTGCGGTGAAATCCGGCCGAAATGCCCGTGCAGTGTTCTCGGGACACTTTATATTTGCATGAGAAGAGTTTTTTATATACGAAAAGCAGGAGGTAGAGATGAAAGACAGTAATTGCATTTTCTGTAAGATTGCCAACGGTGAGATTCCTTCCAGAACATTATATGAAGATGAGAAATATCGTGTAATCCTGGATCTTGGTCCTGCAACCAGGGGACATGCCCTTGTGCTTCCCAAAGAGCACTTTGCCAATATCTATGAGATCCCGGAAGACTGGGCGGCAGGAGCCTTCAAAATCGGAAAGCAGATGGCTTCCCGTATGAAAGAACGTCTCCGCACGGACGGCGCCAATCTCATCCAGAATAACGAAGAGGCAGCCGGACAGACAGTCCCTCATTTCCACCTTCATGTAATTCCCCGCTACAAAGGAGACGGACAGCACATGCTCTGGAAGCCCGGAAAGGCATCTGACGAGGAACTGGAAGCAATCGTAAAAGAGATGGCATAAATCGAAACTTCCGAAAGCGCAGCACAGATCTTGCGCCCGTGTATTGCAGGAAGGAGACTGTGTGTGCTGCAATCCGTTTTGGAAAACAGCAGTATATTTTGAATAAAAGGATGGAAAATGACACAAATCAGGACATACAGAGGTCATATCAGGAACTGGAGAGCGATGTGCGCGGAACTCGGAATCGAGGGAGCAGAGGCGCTGTCCAGAGAGGAACGGGAGCAGGCGATCCTGCAGTGTGCCTATGAAAAATGGGGACCGGAAATGGGCCTGCATCTTCACGGGATGTTTGCGTTCGCGATCTGGGATGAGGACAGGCAGGAACTGTTCTGCATGCGCGATCCCTTCGGCACAAAGCCTTTCTACTATTGCCTTACAGAGGACGGAGAGTTCCTCTTCGGAACAATGATCCGCGATATCCTGGGAAGTCCGGCCTATCACAGGGAACTGAACGAAGACATGCTGCAGATCTATCTGAGCCTGACCTATGTCGCCGGAGAGGATACCTTCTTCAAGGGCATTAAAAAGCTCATGCCGGGACGGTACCTGGTGTGGAAGAAGGGGGAGAGCCCTGTTATCACCCGCTATTTCACTCCTGAATTCAGGCCGGATGAAAGCCTGGAACTTGAAGACTGGGCCAATGAGATTCACACGACACTGCAGCAGATCATGACAGAGGTAAAGGATCCGGACGAACAGGCGGATTCCTTCCTTTCGGGCGGCGTGGATTCTTCCTATGTCCTTGCCATGTCGGATGCGAAGATGACGGATTCCTGCGGATACGATGAGGCCAGATTTGATGAGTCCGGTCTGGCAAAGCAGACCGCTGATCTTCTGGGACGCGGCTTCTCCCGCTGCCGTATCACTCCGGAGGAGTACTTTGCCATCGTTCCCTATGTGATGGAGAACATGGAGCAGCCTCTGGGTGATGCGTCTGCCATTGCCTTTACCCTCGGCTGTCTGGCAACGGCAAAGAACACAAAGCTCTGCTATTCCGGTGAGGGGTCGGATGAGTTTTTCGGCGGCTACAACATGTACCGCAATGCGCCCCGATACGGCGACAATCTCAAAAACTTCTATGTGGGCAACACCAACATCATGAAAGAGGATGAAAAGGAGAGGATCCTTCTGCGCTATAACCCGGAGAATCTCCCCATCAACCTCGTCAAGGATATCTATGCAGAGACGGAAGATCTTGATCCGCTTGCAAAAATGTCCAATGTGGATATTCAGATCTGGCTTGAGGGCGATATCTATCTCAATGTAGATAAGATGAGCACGGCCGCGGGACTTGAGATCCGCATGCCCCTCACGGACCGCCGCATCTTTGACATCGCGGCCAGGATGCCCTCCCGATTCAAAGTCAATGAAGAGCAGAACAAAGTGGCTTTCCGAACTGCGGCCGCGAAGGTTCTGCCCGAAGAGATTGCCTTCCGCAAAAAACTCGGATTCATCGTCCCGATCCGCATCTGGCTTGCGGATGAGCGCTACAACGCGGATGTCCGCGCAAAGCTCACCGGCGAGAGCGCTGCAAAATTCTTCCGGACAGAAGAACTGCAGGCGATCTACGATGAATATGTGGGCGGAAACTCTGATCTGTGGCGCAAAATCTGGACGATCTATACCTTCCTTGTCTGGTATGACATTTATTTTTGCGCATAAACAGAGAGATTAGTCAGGGGGAGAAAGGAAGCGCGGATGGTTGCGCTGCTGAAGCTGCAGTTTATTATTTTTGCACTCATAGGAGTCGGCTTTTTTACACGCCGGAAAGGCATGGTGAGCCGGGAAGGACAGAAGAATATCACAGACCTTGTGATCAACATCGTTCTTCCCTGTAACATCCTGACTTCTTTTTCCCAGGAGTTTGCGGAAGGAACCATGCGCCAGTGTCTGATGGTCTTCCTGATCTCGGCGGGCATACAGGTCTTCTGTGTGTTATATGGGCGCATAGCCTATCCCGGGGAGACGGAGGCGCATAAAAAGTGCCTGGCCTATGGAATCATCTGTTCCAATGCGGGCTTTCTCGGAAATCCGATCGCAGAGGGGGTCTTCGGCTCCGTAGGCCTGATGTTTGCAAGCGTGTATCTGATACCCGTCCGCGTGATGATGTGGTCTGCGGGAATTGCCATCTTCAGCGGGGAGCACGATTTAAAGGGAACGGCAAAAAAGGTTGTCACGCATCCCTGTGTTCTGGCCTGCGCGATCGGACTTTTCATGATGGTGCAGGGGTGGATCTTCCCGGAACCCCTGCTGTCTCTGCTGCAGACACTCGGCCGCTGCAACACTGCCCTGTCCATGCTGGTCATCGGCATGATCCTCTCGGATATTGATCTCAAAAATCTGGCGGACAAAACCGTGGCCCGCTATACGGTCGAGCGGCTTGTGCTGATTCCTCTTCTGATCTGGATCGTCCTGCTGCCGCTGGTACGCGCGAAGATCCTCAGCAGCTTTACGGTAAACTTAAGTGTTCTTCTGGCCGCCATGCCCGCGGGAGCGACGACCAGCATGCTGGCATCCAAATATGAATGCTCGCCGGACTTTGCGACACGAATGGTCATCCTTTCCACCCTGTGTTCCATACCGACCATTTTCCTGTGGAGCATTGTCCTGGCATAGGACCGGTTATTCACCGAAAAAAAAGACAGTGGACCGCCGCCCTCATGCGGTGCGGCAGCTCCTGTGCATGCGGCACTCTGCCGTTTTGCTTTATAGAAAGACAATGAAAAGCGCCTTTGCGGGCAAAACCGCAAAGGCGCAGAGTATATTAGCGGATCTTCAATTACATCCAGAGGAAGTTCATGAAGCGGGGAACCTGCTTTTCCCAGCTCGCTTCATTGTGACCGCCGCCGATCTGACAGTAAAAATCTGTAGCGGCGCCGTGCTCCCGCAGGTCCTGCTGGATCGTCAGGTTCTGGATCGCAGTGAGGCTCTTGAGAGGATCTGTGGGATGAGGACGAAATGCCTCTTCTGTTCCGAAAGACAGATAAATGCGGGTGTCCTCCTGGATAGCTGCTTTTTTTATATCCCTGCGCAGAGGAGCCATGCAGGGGGAAATGGTGCTGGAGATGCAGGCGGCCTTGGAAAACCAGTCATTGAAGCAGACGGCCCCGTAAAGTGCCATCAGACCGCCCATGCTCGAGCCGCCGATGCCGGTGGCCTCGCGATGGGGCCAGGTGCGATAGTCGCTGTCGATGACCGGTTTGAGCTCGGAGACCATCCACTGCAGGGTCTTGTGTCCGGTCCCCTTCAGCGTTCCGCCCCAGAAATTCCCGTGGAAGGTATAGGGACAGTATTCTCTGAGCCGCTCGTTTCCGACATGTCCGCATTCAATGCCGACAATAATGATATCCTTGCCCCAGTTTTCCAGAAAATCCTTCAGCCCCCAGCTCTTGCCGAAGGTGGCGTCTTCATCGTTGAACAGATTGTGTCCGTCGAAAAAATACATGACCGGGTACAGCTCATGCCCCTGTGAATAACTCTCGGGAAGATATATATGCAGATGCCTGACTGCATTGGCAGGTGTGAATTTGATGTCTCGTTTTATAATCATCGGTCTGTAGTTCCTTTCACTTGTTTACACAATAAAGTATAAAACGATTTGCCGGCAATCGCAACCGGACAGGATGAACGATGCGTACAGGCCAAAACTCGTAAGTGCGGAGGAAAATAGAATGAAAACGTATTTTGCCGGAAAAGAGAAGAAAGAAAATTCATTTGAAAAAATCTACGAAGTAGTGCGGCAGATTCCTGCCGGCAAGGTGGCGACCTACGGGCAGATCGCCGCGCTGGCAGGGAACCGGCGCTGGGCCAGAGTCGTTGGATTTGCGCTCCATGTCAATCCTGACCCTGACGGAATCCCCTGCTTCAGGGTGGTCAACCGGAAGGGAGAGGTCTCGGAGGCCTTTGCTTTCGGGGGCGGAAACCGGCAGATTGAGCTGCTACAAGCGGAAGGGATTCCCTGTCCCGACGGCCGTGTCGACCTGAAAAAATACCAGTGGGAACGTGTGACCACAGATTATCTGGCGAAGATGTAGGGGATCTTCAAGCCATACCCGGGATATCCGACACCAGGCGATGGACATGCAGGTGCCTGCCTTTGCGGGACCTCGTGCACAGAGCCCGCAGACTACGGGCGGTGTGTTCACGGCCCGGCGGAGGTGATGCCGCTGATCAGCTTGCGGAATCTGCGGGGCGTGACTCCCGTGCTCTGCCGGAAGGCGCGGATGAAATTGGCCGAAGAGCAGAAAGCGCACCGGTCGGCGATCTCCTCCACAGAGCTGGAAGTGTTCAGCAGCATTTTCATTGCATGCTCCATGCGCACATTTGTGAGATATCCGTAGGGAGTCAGGCCGGTCTCTGAGCGGAAAACGCGGAAGAGATGGGATGGGCTGACTCTGGATGCCTCCGCGATCTGTTCGGCAGACAGCTTTTCCATATAGTGCTCATCCATGTAGACTTTGGCGCGGGCAACGACGTCGGAAGGCGCGCTGCTTTTTCCCACGGAGGAGAAGAGGAGAGCCAGGATCCGGTGGACGTGTACGGACATGGCCCCTTCGTCGGGGCAGCCGCTCCGCATCAGGTCATGGATCAGGGCGAAATTTTCCTCCATATTGCGCTGTTCACGGAAATGCAGTCCCTTGTTTTCGTGGAAGTGGTTGAAATAGGCTCTTGAGGCACTCCCGTCGAAGTGAAACCAATAGAACTCTGTGCGGGTCAGAGCCTGATAGCGGTGCGGGCGCATGCAGTCCAGAAGGACGATATCTTTTTTGCGGGCGACAAAGGACCGCCCTTCGTATTCGAAGAGCATCTCTCCTTCTCTGATAAAAAACAGCAGGAAAGAATCCAGCCCCATCCTTCTTACCTCGTACTGCGGGCCGCAGGTGTAGAGGGCTTCCAGCCGGACATAGAAGAGATTGTCTTTTGCAAAAACGGAGGGGGTGTGGACAAAGATCCCTTCCGCTTCCAGAATATCCCGTTCCAGTTTGACCACATATTCTTCCGGAATCTGTCGCATAGATGTCCCCTTTCAAAGCAGGTTTACCGCACCGAAGCCTGCAGGGCCTGTACTGCAGCGGGAGCTTTTCAACGTACAGAAAACGCAGCTTCTCGGTAATTATGATAGGATTTGCATATTTGTTGATAGAAATTGCAAGTGCAGTTTGCCCTTTTTCATTGTATCATAAGTATATGAATAGGACGAGTCAGAGTGCTTTGAAAAAGCTCTTTGACAATAATAGACAAGAGAATAAACATAAAAAGATGTAATTACGTAACAAGCGCTTCCGGGGAGGGAAACAATGATGACATCCAAAGAAAGAGTTTTGACAGCATTTGCACATAAAGAGCCCGATAAGGTGCCGGTGGATTTCGGCGGGATGTGCACATCCATGGTCAACTGCCAGGTAGTGGCTCAGCTGCGGGACTATTACGGTCTCGAGAAGAAGCTGCCCCGCATCAATGACATGAGCACGATGACCGCTTTCGTGGATCCGGACCTTGGAGAAGTCATGGGCGTCGATGTGCAGAATCTGGACAATTTCGGCGACACTTACGGACATCACAATGATGCCTGGAAGGAGTGGGAATACCGCGGCACACCGATCCTGATCCCTGCCAATGCCACCCTTCATGACGACGGTAAGGGCGGAACCTTTGTCTATCCTGAAGGTGACGATTCCGTCGCTCCCAGCGGCCACCTGCCTGCCGGCGGCTACTATTTCGACAATCTGGAGCGTCCGGAAGAGGAGATCGATGAGGATGATCCCGATCTGTCCGGCAACGTAGAGGACTACATGCTGGCCTCTGACGAGCAGATTGCCTTCCATCACAAAAAGCTGGAGGAGTACAAGCCCCTGCAGCGCGCCATCCAGGTCATTCCCGGCTATTCCTGCCTGGGCGATGCCAACAACATTCCCGGTCCCAACATCCGTCATCCCCGCGGCATCCGCACGATCGCGGACTGGTACATGGCACCCCTTCTCTATCCGGATGAAGTGGAGGAGGTCTTTGACCAGGGTACCGATATTGCCATTCAGAACTTCCAGAAATACTGGGATGAATTCGGTTCGGACATCGACATCGTCTACATCTGCGGCACAGACTACGGTTCACAGAACAGCCTGATGATGTCTCCCGACACCTATGAGGAGATCTATCTTCCCTACTACAAGAAGATGTGCGACTGGATCCATGAGCACACCACATGGAAGACCCTCAAGCACTCCTGCGGCGCAGTCTTCGACATGATCCCTCTCTTTATCGAGAGCGGTTTTGACGCCCTCAACCCTGTTCAGTGCTCCGCAACGGGCATGGATCCCCAGAGGCTCAAGGACACTTACGGCAAGGACATCCTCTTCTGGGGCGGCGGTGTCGACACCCAGCACACCCTTCCCTTCGGAACGCCCGAGGAAGTGCGCGAGCAGGTCCTGCAGAGACTGGAGATCTTCTCCAAGGACGGCGGTTATATCTTCAACACTATCCACAATATCCAGGCCAATACCCCTATCGAGAACATCGCGGCTATGGTAGAAGCTGTCAAGGAATTCAACGGCGACAGGTGATCAGAGAGGGCATAGATTCTGCAGATACCCTTGCCTGACAGAGAAAGTCCCTGGCAAGAAAAGTCTCTGACTGGGAAAGTCCCTGACAGGGAAAATTCCTGGCAAGAAAAGTCTCTGACAGGGAAAGCTCCTGACCTGGAAACTGACACGGAAAAATGAATAAAAGCTGTCGTTCACAGTTGTCCAGACAGTGAACGGCGGCTTTTTTATAACAAAGCCCGTGGAATGGATTTTTTCTTCTTGCAGCGGACATTGGGCGATCGTGGGCACAGGTTTTGCAGTTACATGTCTGCAGGGGATGACGGATGGAAAAGAACCATGTTTTTAAATATATATCAGAGCAGGATCTGGGAGGGATGCTGGGCGCTTTTCACGCGATTACCCGGCTCAATATTGCGCTGATTGATGAAAACGGAAGAGAACTGCTGCAGTTTGGAGAGAAGTTCCCCTATTGCTCGGAATTTGCCCGTCATAACAAAGCGGGGCGAAGCTGCGCCCAGGAGCATGTCCGGGCAGGAGAAATGGCAAGAGATTTCGGAGGAGCCTATATCTTTTGCTGCCATTCCGGCATGAACCATGTCGTCTATCCTGTCATGATCAAGGGAAAGCAGTTCGGCTCCGTGGTCGCGGGTCCCTTTCTCATGGATGACCCGGACGCAGCCATGATCACGGAACTCAATAAAGAGAACAGGATACCCACGGAAGGCATGGTGCGCCTGATGGAGTATTCTGCCGGAATCCCGGTGCTGGATCCCGAACTTGTCACCCAGATCAGTGCGCTTTTTAATTATCTGATGCGCAGCATCCTTGTGGAGAGCAGACAGGTCATTGCCACCAACAAGGGCAAGATTTTGCAGCAGTCGCGGATCAACGAGTCCATACAGCTGTACAAGAACAGCGGATTCCGCGAGGCAAAGATGTATCCGGTGGAGCTGGAAAATGAACTGATCAGCTGCATCAAGGTCAATAATACCGGGCGCGCGAGGGAAATCCTGAATGAACTGCTCGGACACATCCTGCTCTATGAAGGCCACGACACAGACAGGATCAAGATCCGCATCATTGAGCTCTGTTCGCTTCTGTCCCGGGCTTCCATCAACCGCGGAGCCGATGCCAATATGGTCCTGGATATGAACCAGAGGCTCATCACATCTCTGGCAGCGTCACAGAATATCTATGATATCTGCTATACTTTCCAGGACAACATTGAGATCTTTACAGACAACCTGTTCCTGACTACGGACAGAAGCAGCAAAATTGTCAAAAATGCTGCCGAATATATATCCCAGCATTTTTCGGAGGATATCTCGCTGGCGAGTGTGGCGGAGAATCTGCATGTAAACACATCCTACCTTTCCACCCTGTTCCGGCAGGTGACAGGAATGACCTTCAAAGAGCACCTAAACCGCGTCCGCATTGAAGAGGCGGCGCGGCTCCTGTCCAACACAGACTATCCTGTCATGCAGATTGCGATTGCCTGTGGATATAAAGACCAGAGCTATTTCACCAAGGTGTTCAAAAAGCAGACCGGGCTCACACCCAAACAGTACCGGTAAATCCGACAGACATAAAAAACCAACGAATAATTCAAAAAAATTACAAAAATAATCAGACAAATTATTATATTATTTTTACTGAACATTATATAATTAATTGTATAATCTATAAAAACAGAATGATCTTCGCAGGAAGTGGAGAGCCTGCGGAGATTCGGACAAACCGGGAACATCACATCCCGGCACGTCACAGTTTCAAAAAGACCGGGGTTTTTTAACGAAAGGAGAAACGTAAATGAGTGAAGTGCTCGCGAAGATTTCCGAAATGCTACAGAAGGGCAAACGCAAAGATGTAGCCAAACTCTGCCAGCAGGCAATTGACGAGGGTCTGAATGCAAATGAGATCCTGACGGGCGGCCTTCTTGCCGGTATGGATGTTGTCGGCGCAAAGTTCAAGGCAAATGAGATCTTTGTTCCTCAGGTTCTGGTTTCCGCACGTGCCATGAAGGCAGGTTCCGAAGTCCTAAAGCCTTATCTGGCAGGCGAAGATGCCTCCGGAAAGGGAAAGATCGTCATGGGAACCGTTCAGGGTGACTTGCACGATATCGGAAAGAACCTTGTTATCATGATGTTTGAGGGCAAGGGCTTTGAAGTCATCGACCTTGGCGTTGACGTATCTCCGGAGAAATTCGTTCAGACTGCGATTGACGAGAATGCTGATATTATCGGCCTTTCCGCGCTTCTGACCACGACCATGCCCGTCATGGGCCAGGTGGTCAAGGCTGCAGAGGAAGCCGGTATCCGCGACAAGGTGAAGATCATGGTCGGCGGCGCGCCTGTCACAAAGGAATTTGCAGAGAGCATCGGCGCAGACGCATACACGGAAGATGCCCCCAGCGCGGCTGAGAAAGCTCTGGAGCTGATCGGCGCATAACGTGGAAGACCTGCTGACAGGTCTGAAATGAAAACAAACGACAGACAATGCCTCCGCGTGCAGTGGGGGCATTGTTTATAGGACAGGGCTGCGGAGGAGCGAAGGATGAGAGGAGACTGGATCGAGCTGAAGGCCGGCTGTGCGGGAAAGAGCGTGATGGAGGCACTGCAGGGGCAGGGCGTCTACATGGCGGGAAACTGCGGCTCAAACGGCACCTGCGGAAAATGCAGGGTCCGCTTTTTGAGCGATGCGCCGGATCCTTCTGCAGCGGACTTAAAGCTTCTTCCGTCAGATGCGATCGCCCGCGGAGAGCGGCTGGCCTGCAAGGCGCAGGCGGCGGAAGGGATGCGGCTTGCACTGATCGCGCCGGATGAAAACGCAATGAAGGTGGAGTCATCTTTTTCTATGCCTTCAATGCCTGAAAATGCTTTGTCTGAGAAATTGTCTGAGAAAGCGGCCGGCCATGCCGGCCCGGCAGGCACTCTGCCGGGACAGGCAGTTGCGGCGGTGGACATCGGGACCACCACAATTGTCATGAGTGCTGTTGAGACAGGGACCGGTCGCATTCTGGGCACTGTTACGGGGATCAATCATCAGCGCGCCTGGGGGGCGGACGTCATCAGCCGTATGGAGGCATCCAACCAGGGAAAAGGCGGGGAGCTGCAGCAGTCCATTCTGACAGATCTGGATGAACTGAGGGAAAGACTCGGCCTCCCTGCGGATGTGCATATGCTGATCAGCGGCAACACGACCATGGAGCACCTTCTGCAGGGACTGCCCTGCCGCACACTGGGTGTCGCTCCCTATATTCCGGTGGACATCTCTTTACATGAATATAAAAACATGACGATCCTGCCCGGGATCAGCACTTTCGTCGGCGCGGATATTGTCAGCGGAATCGTTGCCTGCGGCATGGACCGGAGTGAGGAGATCTGTCTTCTGGTCGACCTCGGCACCAACGGGGAGATGGCCATAGGAAACAGGGACAGGATCCTGTCCGCCTCCACGGCGGCGGGCCCTGCTTTTGAAGGCGGCAATATCAGCTGCGGAATCCCGGGCATCCCCGGGGCTGTCTGCAGTGTAGAGATTGAAGACGGAGAAGCCCGCGTGCAGACTATCGGCGGAGGACCTGCGGCAGGAATCTGCGGGACGGGCGTCCTCGAAGTGGTGTATGAACTTCTCAAAGAGGAGCTGATCGACGAGACCGGCCTTCTGGAGGATGACTATTTTGACGACGGATTTCCGGTTGCGGAAGGGGTCGTATTTACGGGGAAGGATGTCCGTGAAGTGCAGCTGGCCAAATCGGCGGTCCGCGCGGGCATGGAGGTCCTCATCGAGGCCTACGGAACGGACTATGATCATATCGGAAAACTGTATCTGGCGGGCGGTTTCGGACAGAAGATCGATCTGAAGAAAGCAGTCGGAATAGGTCTTTTGCCCGAAGAACTGCTGGACCGCATGTATCCTGTCGGAAACAGCTCCCTGGCAGGTGCGGTGATGGCAGCCTGCGACCCCGCCATCCTGGAGCGTATGGCGGAGACCGCCCGGAAATCGGAGGAGACGGCGCTCGCGGAGAGCCCTCTTTTCAGCGATCTCTACATGGACCACATGTTTTTTCCCGAGCAGGATTGAGATTTGTTTCCGGAAAAAGAGTTCAGGAACCGGGACAATGAGGATTCCCGGAACAGTTTCTTTTCCGGAACAGGAATGACGGAAATGCCCGGAAGAGAAAGGATTCCTTCCCGAATGAGGAAGGCCTGATGGTACAAGGAGAAATGCTATGACAAAAGAAGAAGCCATTGCATTGGCTGAGGAGACCGGCCTTCGGGGAAGAGGGATTTTCGCCGCGAAGGACCTGAAGTTCCTGAAGGAAGTGCGGGATATGTGCAATTCCAATAAGTGCGGGAACTACGGCAGACTCTGGACATGCCCGCCCGCCTGCGGGACACTTGCCGAGAGCCGGAAAAAGGCAAAACAGTACAAGTGGGGAATCATCCTGCAGACGACTGCGCAGATGGAAGACGAGTTTGACGGAGAAGCTATCGAAGAGGCCCAGACCACGCAGAGGGAGCGCTTTCTGGCCTACTGCACCAGACTGCGCGAAAAAGGTGAGGAGTTCCTTCCCATGGGAAGCGGCGGCTGCGGCATGCAGTGTGCCAAATGCACCTACCCGGATGAGCCCTGCCGTTTTCCTGATCTGGCGTTTACCTCCATGGAGGCCTACGGACTCCTGGTCACAGAGGTCTGCAAGAGCGCGGACACACCCTATTACTATGGCAGGAATACCGTCACTTTTACCGGCTGCGTGCTGTTTAAATGACCGCAGACTATTCCGGCTGCGATCTCCGAGAGCGCCCCAATCCTGCTGGATGTAAAATAATTACAAAAACATGAAATGTTTTTTCCAAAAATCAAAATTGGTAAAAATTATACTCAATAGGAAGCGGCGTGAAGAAGATTTAGAAATGCCGGAAATTCCGGACCGCTCAGGACTCCGCCGGCAGATCATATAGTATTTTCATATTGCATACTAGGAGGAAATGCGATGAATTCAATGGAAAGAGTTGTTATGGCCTTAAACCATCAGGAGCCGGACCGCGTACCGGTCTATCCTCTGCTGGCCGGTGTATCCAGACATCTGATCGGGGCCAACTGCCGCGAGTGGTCGACGGACGCCGACACCTGCGTGAAGGGTCTTTTGAAAGCAAAAGAAGAATTTGACCTCGACTGCATCGTGACACTGATCGACCTCTCTGTCGAATGCACGGCATGGGGCCAGGAGCTGGTCTTCCCCGATCACGAGGCAGCCCATCCCAATTACAAGAATCAGGTCATCGCTGATGAGGATGAGTACGACAAGATTCAGTATGTCGACTACCGCACCTGTGACCGCATGATGATGCACATCGATGTCTGCAGACAGCTGGTGGAAGCGGCTAAGGGAGAATATCCGGTGATCGCGTTTGTTTTCGGACCTCTCGGCACACTTTCCATGCTGCGCAACCAGGCGGAGATGTATATGGACTGCATCGAGCAGCCCGAGGTGGTACACGATACGGCAGCTGTCATCACTCAGGTCCTCAAAGAGTATTGCGACGCCCTTCTGGAGACCGGCGTGCAGGGCATCATGTTTGATACCCTGTTTGCATCAGGCAGTATCATGAGCAAGGATATGTGGGATGAGCTGGAAGGAGATCTGGTACAGGAACTCGCTGAGCATGTACATTCCAAAGGCGCCATGGTCATGATCCACAACTGCGGCGGCAAGATTTATTTCGACGCGCAGATCAATCGTATGCATCCCGAAGCCATCTCTTTCCTGTATCCGCCGGATGACTGCG
>DGRU01000203.1:4929-11945 GCA_002390025.1 Lachnospiraceae bacterium UBA4380 | reverse complement strand
CGGCCTTCTTCTCGGCGGCTTCCTTTTCGGCCTTTTCACTGGCTGCCTTCTCATCAGCAGCCTTCTTCTCAGAGACAATCTTCTCAGCGGCTTCCTGTTCAGCCTTCTCTTCAGCCTCTTCCTTAACAGGTTCCTGTTCCGCGGGCTTCTGCTCAACAGCTTCGTTAGCGGCTGCTTCAGCAGTCTCTTCTGTGTCTTCGATCTCTTCGACGGAGATCTCTGTGGTCTGAGGTGCAGCTGCATTATTTGCAGGGTCTGTATCAGGTGTATGTCTAACGCTCATAGAAGCGGCACCGATGCCGATTCCTGCAGCGAGTGTGATTGCGAGCATGGAGATAACAACTATATTTTTCATAACTTTAATCCTCTTTCTTCTTTCCTTTTGTATGCTGCTGTCTTTCTTCAGCAATTTTTATTGTTTTTTCCCTTGTTTGTTTTGTACATGCGAAGTATAGCAGGCAAAATATCACACAAGTGTCACACAGAACACGGAAAATAAAAATTTAATTTCAGGAAAAAGATTTTGCAAGAAGACCGGGCCGAAAGTATAATTCCAATAGTAGAAAAACTAGTAGAAAAACTGTTCTCATCGAAAAAATCGAAGCCGGTGGGCAAATTGCAGTCGAATACTTATTGTGATCAGGGAAGGAATGTGTGAGGAGATGTGGAAGTGCCCCAAGTGCGGAAGATCTTTTAAGAATGAGAATCAAAGCCATTACTGCGGAAAGGCTCCGAAAACAGTCGATGAATACATTCTGGCCCAGGATGAGGAGATCAGGGACCGGCTCCAAAAAGTGCGGCAGGTCCTCGTCAGCAGGCTGCCGGATGCAGCGGAGAAGATATCCTGGTCAATGCCTACATATTGGAAAGGGCATAATATCATTCACTTTGCGGCGCAGAAAAAGCATATTGGACTGTACCCCGGACCGGAAGCAGTTGCCTTTTTTTCTGAAAAGCTGGATCACGCCGGTTTAAAATACAGTAAGGGTTCAATTCAGATTCCGTATTCTGACGAACTTCCTCTGGATTTGATCGCGGAGATTGCAGACTGGTGCAGGGAGACAGGCAATCATGCATGATGATTGAAGATAAGGCTGATCGATGCATCCGGGAGGGATTTTGAGGCAAAGGATTTAGAGGCAAAGGATTTTGAGGCAAAAGATTTTGAGACAAAGGATTTTGAGATAAGGAATTTCTAAACGGATCAGTTTCGGCGTTAATCAGATTTTTCATAGTTTTATTCATGGAGGAAGGAAATGATTAAGGTTTATTGTTACAGCAGATGCACGACTTGCAAAAAAGCTCTGAAATGGCTGGATGAAAAAGGCATTGCGCATGAAGTCATTGACATCAAGGCAGATCATCCCGACGAGGAGACGCTTCGAAATTACTATGCCGTTAGCGGTCTTCCGCTGAAGCGCTTTTTCAATACCAGCGGCATTCCTTATCGTGAAATGGGCCTTTCAAAAAAGCTGTCCGGGATGAGTGAGGATGAGCAGCTTGCACTTCTTGCGACGGATGGTATGCTGGTAAAGCGTCCCCTGGTAGTTGGTGACGGATTTGTTCTCACAGGCTTCAAAGAAGACGAATGGACGGCGAAGATGCTTTGAGTAATAACGCAGATGATGGGCAGGCTTTTGATAACTGATGAAGCGGGCAAAATTATACTGAGGATAGCAAAAGCATGAAAAGATCCCGCTGAGAGAGTGCTGCCGCCCTGCATAGGCTCTCCGGTATAAGAGGTAAATATGAACCAGCAAAATACAGTAAAACAGGCGTTTTTAAAGACACTGCCTGTAATGGCAGGCTATGTCGTTCTCGGAACGGGGTTCGGGATCCTGCTGCGGAATGCGGGATACGGAGTCCTGTGGGCATTTGCCATGAGCCTCCTGATTTATGCCGGATCCATGCAATATGTCGGTGTGAGTCTCCTCACGGGAGGAGCCTCGATCATCACCACGGCTATGACGACGTTTATGGTCAACGCCAGACATCTGTTTTACAGTATTTCCATGGTGGACCGATATAAGGATACAGGAAAATTCAAGCCCTACATGATTTTTGGCCTGACCGATGAGACCTATTCTCTGCTCTGCGACGGGAGCACGCCGGAGGGGGCGGATCCGAATCTCTACCGTTTTCTGGTGACTGCCTTCAACCAGAGCTATTGGGTGACCGGCAGTGTGCTGGGGAGCCTGCTGGGCACAGTCCTGCCTTTTTCAACGGCGGGAATTGAGTTCTCCATGACGGCACTGTTCATTGCTTCCTTTACCGGGCAGTGGCTGGCTGCGGACGATCATATCCCTGCATTGACGGGACTTCTGAGCACCCTCCTGTGTCTGGTGATCTTTGGACCCGGCCGTTTTCTGATCCCGGCCATGCTGCTGTTCACCCTGATCCTCACGCTGCTGCGCGGCAGAAGGGAGGCGGCATGAGAGAGGCTGTTCTGGTTGCGGTAATGGCTGTTGTGACCATTCTTCTGCGTTTTCTGCCCTTTCTGGTGATACGCAAAGAGACGCCGCCCTATATTTCATACCTGGGGAGAGTGCTCCCGCCGGCAATCATCGGCATGCTTGTGATCTACTGTCTGAAGGATGTAAATCCCGCAGTGTCACCTTTCGGTATTCCGGAGCTGATCTCGGCAGCCTGCGTCGTCGCATTGCAGGTATGGAGACGGAATTCTCTGGTCAGCATACTCGGCGGCACCGTTCTCTACATGGTTCTGGTCCAGCAGGTGTTTTAGCTGCGGGAACTGGAGCAGGATCAGTTTATCACCCGCAAACAGTACAGCACGATTCCCCCGACGGTTGAGTACTCCCTCGCGGAGAGAGGGCGGACGCTGATCCCGGCCCTGGAATCGGTCTACCGGTGGGCGGATGAGCAGATGAAAAAGTAAAAAAGGAAAAAATGCAGCGGAAGGCTTTGGACGGAAGACACGGCATACAATTTTTCAATTCAACAAGAGCGGAGAGGACATCTCCGTCTATCCCAACGGAAGCTATGAGGAACTGAAAGCCTATGTCAATAGACTTATGCAGGAATAAGGTTCCGGGGAATCCCGGCCGCCTGCAGAAGACCTGCACAGTAAGAGAAATTTGTAATAAATAGAAAGGAGGAGATTGATAATTGTGGCAGTAGATTTTGAACAGAAAGCAATCATGGATTCCTCTGATTTTGTGGTGCTGGCAGATTTTGTGCCGGGGATCATTCAGGAGATCCGGTATTATTCGACCTATAATTTCGTGGGGGACAGGATCGACGGATATGAGGAGCCCTGCGCCCTCGCGACCAAAGAGGCGGCCCGCGCTCTGAAAAACGTGAGCAATGAGATGAATGTGCGGGGATACCGTCTGAAAATCTTTGACACCTACCGTCCGGTGCGGGCGGTCAAGCACTTTGTCTTCTGGGGGATCGAGGATATGGATCTGCGCATGAAGCCCTATTTTTATCCGGAGCTGGAGAAGCAGGAACTCTTTGTCAGAGGCTATATTGCCAGCCAGTCCAGCCACAGCAGGGGCAGCACGGTCGACCTGACTCTGTTTGACATGGAGACAGGGAAAGAAATTGATATGGGCGGTCCCTTTGACTATTTCAGTGAACTCTCACATCCTGATTACAGGGGGATCACTGAGGAGCAGTATGAAAACCGGATGATACTGCAGAATACCATGGTCAGGAACGGCTTTGTGCCGTACGACTGCGAGTGGTGGCATTTTACCCTGAAAGACGAACCCTATCCGGATGTCTATTTCGATTTCCCTGTATCGGCACAGTATCTGAAGCGCTGAGACAATCGTTATTGAAAATCCGGCAGAGCCGGCATCCTGCGATCGCATGGATGCCGCTCCGGCGGAGTGGATCGCTCCCCTGGATCTGCCCGGGGACAGCAGTCCGGTGCCTGCATGGCAGAGCCCGGACGATGCAGCAGTAAGATGATATAGAAAGGATACAGCTTGATTCTATGATCAGATTGATAGCCAGTGATATTGACGGCACAATGGTCCCTGACAGTTCGGATTACATTCACCCCGGATATTATGACGCAGTGCGGGAATTGAAGAAAAAAGGCATCACCTTCTGTGCCTGCAGCGGACGGCAGTTCCACAGCATGCAGCAGCTGCTGGAGCCGGTGGCGGAAGATATTTATTTTATTACAGAGAACGGAACCCTGGTCCGCACCAAGGACAGGATCCTGCACCGCTGGGCAGTTGATCCCGATTATTATGAAACTCTTTTGACGGATATACGCGCTATCGAGGGAGCGTCGGCGGTGGTCTCTTTCCCGGAAGTCACCTATGTGGACAGCGGCGAGGACAGCAGAGTATTCACATTTCTGCGGGACAGCTACCGGTATTCAATCGAAAACGTCCCGGATCTGATGGACCTGCCGCATGAAAATGTTTTGAAGTTCACCATCTACTGTGAAAACTGCGAGGAGGCATGCGCAGATCTAATCAGTTCCCACTGGAGCAGGGACCTGAAGATGGCTGCTTCGGGGACACAGTGGATCGACATCTGCTCACCCGATGCGGGTAAAGGAGCTGCCCTCGCTTTTCTGCAGGGCTATCTGGGGGTCAAAAAGGAAGAGACCCTCTATTTCGGAGACAACATGAACGACCTGCCCGCCTTTGACATGGCAGGAATCGCGGCCACAGTCGCCAACGCCCGCCCCGAGGTACAGGAGAGGGCCGACCTCATTGCCGCTTCCTACAGCGAGCTGGGGGTTTTAAAGGAACTGGAGCGCATAATCCGGTCGTAATCTTTCACGGTTTACTTTTTACAGGACGAAAAAACGCCTCAGGCACATGACTTGATCGAGCATGTGTCTGAGGTGTTTTCAATGGCAGTCACAATAATGTGCGGGAACCGTCAGGATCCCATCAGGGGTCTCGGTCAAAATGTCGGAGAGACCAGAAGATCCGGAGACAGTTCAAAGCCTGGATTTTTGGATTCGGGGAATTTGTAGTCCTGTTTGTTGGGAAGGATTTTGGAGGAAATAAAGTCGGACCGCGACAGGTTTTTTCTGAGTGCAGAGATTTCCGTGTAGGACATGCCTCCCTTGATCATGTAATTCACTGCGTGCTGGGACAGATCCACCTGGCGCCAGTTGGTGCTCCGGGCTTTCCCTGTCATGTAGCTGAATTCTTCGTTGAGGCAGGAAATTGCCTTCTGCCGTGCCTTTTCCTGTGTATACTGATTTACATTTACATAGGATATGGCATAATCGCTCAGCATTTCATCATAGGAAGCTCCCATCAGACATTCCAGAAGCAGTATGACAAATCCCGTGCGGTCTCTTCCGACTTCGCAGTGGATCAGATAGGGGCCTTTGTTTTTGGAGAGAAATTTCAGGCCATTGGCAACCTTTTTTCTATACGAAGAACTGGTATGTTTTTGACTCAGATTTGCGGTGTATACCCTTCCGCTGGAGTAGAGAGTTCTGTAGTAGTAGGAAGAACTGATTTTATTTTTCCTGAAATAAGCCTTCAGAGTGCTGTCAGAGTCGGAGAGGTTGAGCACCGTCCTGATCCGGTATTCCTCGGCGAGCTCATTCGCGAATTTGGATCTGAAACTTCCGTTGGCCGGATGCTGGCTTCGGTACAGGGTGTCCCAGCCGATCTTTCCGGACTTCACATTTCGGAAATTCCCGTACACGGCCGCGGAGGCCGCACTGCCTGCGCCTGACGCATTCACGATCGTCATGGAAAAAATAGCTGCCAATAGAAGCAGAATGGCCAGGAATCTTCTGGTTTTTGCCGTCATAAGTTGTCCTCCTCCGGGAAGCTGCGGTGAAAAACTGCCGTCATTTTTGTAAAGCTGATGCCGGATGTCTATGTATTCCATTATAAGGGAAATTGGACAAAAAGCCAATCATTGAACGAATTGGCGTACTCTTTTGGCAGGGAATTTTTCGAATCATTTTCCAAACAATACCTTACGCGGCAATGTGCCGCAGTGGTTTTGCGAGAGGTTCATTTATGGTACAATATAGGCGTATGTCGTGCAGACGGATCCTGATCCGGCAGGACAAAAAATAAGTTATAAGGATAGATGTAGATATGAATGAAATGAGAAAAAAGAAAAGCAGACTGCTGGCGGGGATGATCGTATGCTGTATGGCTGTCTGTACAGCACTGGCCGCACCTGCGGGGACTGCAGTTGTGTCTGCCTCCGGTACAGTTACATCGGATAAAACGTCATCTGACAAAAGTACATCTGATAAAAATGCATCCGATAAAAATGCTTCTGACAAAACTGACAAGACCACATCGGATAAAAGCTCGACTGAAAAAAACGCATCTGAACAGAGCCCTGAGGGGAGCAGTGTATCCGGAAGCGGCAGCTTCCGCAAGGATGAGAGCGACAAGCTTGCCGGTGCCTATGAATATCACCTGGAAGACGGGACCATGAAGTACTGGCTTGATCTTGGCGGAGATGATCTGAAACTTCACTGCATGTTCCGCTCAGGGGATCCCGAGTATCATGAAGAGGTCTATCAGCTTCCTCTCGATAATGCCTATGCATACCGCGATACCGTGATTTTCAACATGGTGAGAAATGAAGAAGGGCATGACATTACTGCCCAGTTCGCTCTGCTCTCTGTCACATTTAAGAACGGGAAAGCTGTCCTGTCTGCCGTCCGCGATGAAAAATCTCTTGCAGGAGGTGCAGACAGCAGTATTTTGACTGGCTGCTATGAGATGGAGGCCAGGGACGGCGCCGCGGAGGGAAAAAGCCTTCCCCTCATTCTCTGCCGCATGGCACAGGGATATTACAGCCGCGCCTACAACTATTATCCCCCTTTGGCGGACTATACGGCCAATGAAGAAGGAACATATACCATCCATCTCTACGAAACGGTTGATGAGGGCGACACTCCGGCCCACACTGCGACTTCCGCCTGGTATGTTGTTGATGCAGGCGGTGTCGGACAGGATGAAATTCTGGGGATTCCGGTGAACATCAGAAGGTAAACGACTACATGCAGGTACGGGCGGGACACGAGGGACGGTTCT
>DGRU01000203.1:0-4836 GCA_002390025.1 Lachnospiraceae bacterium UBA4380 | reverse complement strand
AGAACCGTCCCTCGTGTCCCGCCCGCGTCCCAAAAAACAGGATTCAGAGGTGTGAAAAAATGAAGACAGTGAAGAGGTTGCTTGGATTGGTGCTTGCAGCGGTACTGGCCGCGGGAACTCTGCAGGGAACAGTCTATGCCTCGCAGAAGGAGAGCGCCCGGACGGATGCGGCGGCAGTTTTTGAGAGTAAGGTAAAGGAACTGGAGAAGAAATACGGGGTCATGAAGGAGGGCAGGGAGACCTTCAGGATCGACACAAAGGAATATTTTACCAGTCTGGAATCGCCTTTTGAGGCAGAAAAAGACGGGGGAATGATTTTTTCGCATGTTCAGGATTTTGATCTTGACGGCGCTGATGAACTGCTTACTCTGCGCAGGGAGAGGGGCACGGCCAGCCTGGTTCAGGACGGAAGTGCTTTCGATTCGGACATGTACAAATATATTTTTGATATGTTTGAGATCGTGGACGGCAAATGCACCCACTCCGACTCCAGGACCATAGGCGTGTTCGATGTGCTCAACTGGTCGATCAATTACAAATGTATGTCCGTCTTTCTGCATGAGACAGACAAGTTTGTCGATATCTGCACAGAGACTTTTATCAGTCAGCAGGATCATCCGTCCGACACGGCCCTGGTCAGATTCCGCTACAACGGGACCGCTTTTTCGGATGATAACGGTATCCGGTTCGGCTACTGGTACAGCGAGAAGGGCGTGCGGTGTATGAAGCCGGTTTCAGAGGCTGCACTGAACTATCTGTCGGACATGTTCCCTTCCGAGGACACCTTCTGGACGGATCTTGTGAGTACGGATTCGGAGCAGGACCCGGAGTTTATGCAGGCCAGGAACCAGAGGCTGGAGGCACTTGGATTCAGGCTCTTCGAGACAAGGCAGGATTTTCTGGATGCCTATGACACATCGGATATGAACGATGCGGAGCTGTCCATGATGGATGCGGAATTCGGCGCGATCACGGCGCTGGACTGCTATGCACCGTTGACGGGTACCATGACCATGATGGTCTTTGTGAATGACCAGGTCCAGCGGGAGATGGATGAGGACGGAATGACCGTCATTTTGCGCAGCGTTGATAAAGAGAAAAAAGTTTCTGACAAATAAAGGATATGTCATGAGTGATAAGACCGATAGGAAATCAAAAAAACACATCAATGATGACAGGATTTTTTATGAGGAACTGGAGAAGCTGCTGGCGGATGAAAAAGTGCGCGGCATGAGCAAGTACAGGCAGCACTTTGGAACAAATACGCTCAAGCACAGCATCAGGGTGGCACAGACGGCCTTTGATCTTTCCAACCGGCTGGGATGGGACATCGACGAGAAAGAGCTGGCCCGCGGAGCGTTGCTGCATGACTATTACCAGTACAGCGTGCTGGATGAGCGCATTGACGCGATTAAAGCCTACCGCCACGGCACAAGGCATCCGTGGATCGCGTCGAAAAATGCGGAGAAGGATTTTGGCATTACGGATAAAGAAAAAAATATTATCAGATCTCATATGTGGCCGCTGACACTCCGGACACCCCCAAAGTCCAGGGAAGCAGCACTTGTCTGCATGGCGGACAAGCTGATCGCAATAAAGGAAATGGTTTTCCGCAGATTCTGACCATGCAATTTAGGAAAGAGGAGTGATACCTATGAGCGACAAGAGCCGGCAGCAAAAAGAAATGAATACGGATCGGACGCAGGACAGGAAACAGGCGGTTCCCGGCAGCGGCGAAAATGAGAGAGTCGAGTCCAAGGCTGCTGTCAAGAACGGAGTGGCCCGTATGATAGTGGTCGTATTGTCTATTCTCATCGAGGTGATCGTTATATTCCTGCTGCTGCATTACGCAGGCACCAAGGCAGGATGGATCTATGTTGTTCTGCATATCATTTCGTTCTTCCTGGTCCTTGTCATCTATGGCAGTCACAAGACAGCATCGATTCGTATGACCTGGATCATGCTGATCATGCTCCTTCCCATTGTGGGGACGGTCATGTATTTTCTGATCGGTCTGAACGGACACACCCTGAAAATGCGCAAGCGCTATGTGGAGATCGACAAAATACTGCTTCCCATGCTGCCGGTCAACAGCGAGGCGGAGCATCGTATGAAATCCCAATACGGCAGATTCAGCGGTGTCACCCGCTACATCCGGAAAAATGCCGGTTATCCTGTTTATGAAAATACAAAGGTCACCTATTACGACGACGCGCTGAAGGGATTTGAAGCCCAGAAGGAAGAACTGGCAAAGGCGGAGCGCTTTATTTTCATGGAGTATCATGCCATCGAGGATGCGGAATCCTGGCATGAGATGCTGGAGATTCTGGAGGAGCGAGCCAAAGCCGGCGTGGATGTGCGCGTATTTTACGACGATATGGGAAGCCTTGGCTTTGTCAACATGGACTTTGTCAAGAGGACCCGGGCCCACGGCCTGCAGTGCCGTGTTTTCAACCCTTTCATTCCCGGCCTGAATCTCTTCCTCAATAACCGCGATCACCGCAAGATCACCGTGATCGACGGCAAAGTCGGCTTCACCGGCGGATATAATCTTGCCAACGAGTATTTTCACAGGACAGAGCCCTACGGCTTCTGGAAGGATACAGGTGTCCGCCTCGAAGGCGATGCAGTGCAGAGCCTGACGGCTATCTTCCTTGAGATGTGGAATGCCATCAGTGAAGACGATGAAGACGACAAGGATTTTTCCCAGTATCTTGTTTCTCCTCCTGCAGAGGGCGCAGAAGGCTTTGTCCAGCCCTACGCAGACTCCCCCATGGACGGCATCGCAGTGGGAGAAGACGTGTACATGAGTATAGCGGAGGCCGCCCAGAACTATGTGTGGTTTATCACTCCCTACCTGATCATCACGGATGAGATGAACCATATTCTGTCTCTTGCCGCCATGCGGGGTGTGGATGTCAGGATCATCACACCCGGAATCCCGGACAAAAAGCTCGTCTACAGTCTGACACGTTCCTACTACAACGGACTTGCGCGCCGCGGCGTCAGGATCTTTGAGTTCACGCCCGGTTTCTGCCACGCCAAGATGTGTGTCGCGGACGACATGGTCGCCACCTGCGGCACCATCAACATGGACTACCGCAGTCTTTACCACCACTTTGAAAACGGCTGTCTGTATGCCGGCAATGATGCGGTCATGGAAACCAAGTATGACTTTATAAGGACCTTTGACCAGTGCAGAGAAGTGACCGATTACTACGCCAAAGGACGCGACGCCTTCCTCCGCTTCGGACAGATGCTTCTGCGCCTCGCCGCACCGCTTATGTAAAACGAAAAATATCGTCGATACGATATATATCATTTCGGATGTTTTGCCGCGAGGCGGCGAAAACATCCTGTGATCGCGTCGGAGAAAGCGCCTCCGCGTATTTCTCCTCGCGGCACCGCTGAGGTAAAAACAAACATCCTGTTATCGTGTCGGAGAATGCCCTCGACGTATTTCTCCTCGCGGCACCGCTGAGGTAAAAACAAACATCCTGTTATCGTGTCGGAGAATGCCCTCGACGTATTTCTCCTCGCGGAACTGCTGTGGTAAACATCAATCAGTCAGTCAGAACCGCCCCGGTAAAATGAATTGTTTCAGGAGGAGGTAGAAATGTTTGAGAAGAAACTGTTTCGGTCTGATATGGTCAGATGTGTCTTGTGTAAAGATGCCCCCTGTACAAAAGCCTGCGGAAAGATTGATCCTGCCCGGATTTTGAGAAGTATCTGGTTCGATAACGAGCTGCGGGCTGCGGACGGTTTTCCCGCCGAGAATCCCTGCGGGCAATGTTCCGCCCCCTGTGAGGATGCCTGTGTCCGAGCACATGAGGTGCCTGTCAGGGCACTGATGACCAGGCTCCATGATGAAGTCAAGCCCGGGCTAGAGATTCCTTATCCCGAGACAGAAGACAGGCTTGGCACAGAGCTGTGCGGAATCCCGCTGGAGAATCCTTTTCTTCTTTCCTCCTCTGTTGTGGGAAGCACTTATGACATGTGTTCCAGGGCCTTTGAGGCAGGCTGGGCGGGAGTGTCCTTCAAGACCATCTGCTCCTTCGAAATTCATGAGGCATCCCCCCGCTTTTCCGCCATCACGGGCGCCGAAGGCAATATCATCGGTTTTAAAAACATCGAACAGCTCTCGGATCACAGCGTTGCGGAGAATATGGAGATCTTCCGCAGGCTGAAGGAAAAATACCCCACCAAGTTTATCCTGGCATCGATCATGGGCCAGGATGAAGCCGAGTGGGAGGAGCTGGCCCGCCTGTGCGAGGAGAACGGCGCAGATGCCGTTGAGCTCAATTTCTCCTGTCCCAATATGATGGAAGGGGGACTGGGATCTGACATCGGGCAGATTCCCGAACTTGTGGAGCGCTATACGGCTGCCGCAAAACGGGGAACCAAAATCCCTGTTCTTGCCAAGCTGACCCCCAATGTGGCGGCAATGAGCCCGGCAGCAGAGGCTGCCATGCGCGGCGGGGCAGACGGGATCGCTGCCATCAACACGATCAAGAGCATCATTGACGTCAACCGTCACACATATATCTCGGCACCTGCCGTGCACGGAATGTCTGCGGTCGGCGGCTACAGCGGCAACGCAGTCAAGCCGATCGCTCTTCGCTTTATCGCGGAGCTGGGGCAGAACCCGGCGCTTGCAGGCCTGCATATCAGCGCCATGGGCGGCATTGAGAACTGGTCCGATGCCCTGGAATACATTCTGCTTGGCGCCGGGACCGTTCAGGTCACGACGGCGGTCATGCAGTTCGGCTACCGCATTATTGAAGACCTGAAATCCGGCCTCAATTACTATCTGGCGGAAAAAGGACTGGACAAGGT
>DGRU01000033.1 GCA_002390025.1 Lachnospiraceae bacterium UBA4380 | reverse complement strand
CCCATCCGCAAATATCTGGGGAGGCTGGATCCGGAAACAGGTGAGCTTATCCCTTCCACAAAAAGGAAGAAAAAAGAAACCACACCTGCTCAGGCATCCTCTACAGATCTGGAGTTGAAAGCAGCTCTGGAGGAAAAAACAAGAGAATGCATGGATATGGAACGGCGCATCAAAGTACTGGAGGATGAGATAAAAAAACTCCGCGCAGCTATGTCCAGGATATCCATTGCTTCCAGATCTATCCTGGAGATCTCTTCTGTGTCCACAGAAGAGAACGAAACTTGAATCAGACACCTGCAGCAGTACCGTCCTGATCGGAGAAAAGCACATGATCAACCATCACGATCAACCGCCTGGCCACGCTCAGCGGCCTCAAGCAGTCCACGATCGACAATATCATCCACGGCCGCAGCCGCAATCCCAAGGCGCGGACCCTGCACAGGATTGCCAACACCTTCAACATGACCCTGAGCGAGTTTCTCGATTTTCCGGAGCTCAACGACTGTGTGCTGGAGGACGAGGATGATGCATGATGACTACTGAGCTTTTGCAAGTCGGTTCCTGTGCTGATCCCAGTCCCTGCATATACTGCTTCCTGCGAGTTTCAAGCCCGCACAGATGCTGATTTGTGCTAAATCCCACCCATGCGAATCCTGCTATGTGCGTATTCCAACCCTGCGGATCCTGTTTCCCGCGGGCCATGTTTCCTGCGGATACGTTTTCTCACGAGCCATGTTCCATCCCCATCCTTGTTTTCCGGCAAGGCCTTCAGAAAAAGGATACAACAAAAAAAATGTCAATTTGTTTTTCCCAACCGCTGTGGGAGAACAAATTGACATTTTTTCTTAATATTTTTTACCAGAGCACTATAAACCAATAAAGCTGTACAGCCCTGAATCTTCAGTTCGTCTTAAACTCCGGCAATCATCACTCTCTTATCCCGGAAAGCCATTCCGTAGTGCAGGCATTCCTGGTAGCCGTGGTAAATCAGCCTGCTGTCATATTTCTTTTTGATCAGCTGGCTGGAGGCCTCCTGAAGAACACGGGGCATTTCCGATTCAGTTTTTACGTGCTTCAGTTCAAGGATCATACAGCGTTTCCTGGCAGGATCAAGAATGATCAGATCACTTCGTCCATACCCGGTCTCCAGTTCTGACAGGACCCGGTAGCTGAGGCCTGTAAAAAATCCGTCAAGGATCAGATGATAGCTGTACTCGTGGTAGGCATGATAAAAGGAAAGCGTCGCCTCGAGGATCTGCTCAAGCGCCTGACCGGCTCTGACCGTGTCTCCGGACCAGAGGGCGTTCGCGAAGTCCCGGACAAAGACATTATCGACCTTGTCTCTGAAATAATTCCAGACCTCCTGCCGGAAAACTTCCCGGATGCTCCGGTTGGGGATCCGCAGGGGCATAAGGGGCATCTCTGAATAAACCGCCTTGGTCAGATACCCCGTTTCAAGGAGAGCAGACCAGATATTATTCCCGTCTTCATATATTCTGTGGTATGAAAGATTTTCATTCACAGTACATTCGATCGTACTGCCTGCCAGGAGCTGTTCAAAGTTCTCGTTCACATCGGGAGTCTTCCCCAGGAAGCCGTGAATGATCTCCGGAGATGTCTCTGAGGAATTCAGCCAATAGCTCTTGGGCCCCATATCTTCGTTATAGGATCCGTCCTGAACGGAGGTGACATAGCGGAGCACATCCCAGGGGCAATACATTTTTTCACCCCCGAAAATGTAACCGTCATACCATTCCCTGACCTCCTCATATCGGTCTGATATTTCTCCGTCCGCCAGAAGCTTTCTAACCTCCTCGTCCGTAAATCCAATCGACGAGGCAAAGGCCGGGGAGACCACGGTATAGGGGATAATATTATTCACCCCGGTGTATGTACTGTTCTTTACTGTATAAAGACATCCGGAGAGCATGACTGCCTTAACATTTTCATTTGTCTTGCAAATATAACTGAGCATGTGCTCAATCATGTCTCGTGTCTGATCATATGCGGAAGTCCCAAACGCCTTTGCCATCGGAACGTCGTATTCATCTATGATAACAAAAACAGTTTTTCCGAAGTGCTGGCGAAGCATCCTGCACAACAGCTGGATTCCCTGCTCCGTATTGGCCTGCCTTGCTTCCTGATGCAGAAGGGCATCCATAAAGTCTTTACTGGCATTGCTTACCCGATCACTCTCCAGTAAAAAAAGATAGTTCTCACACAGTTCAGAAATCGCGATCCGGAAATTCTGCAATATATCCTCAAATGTCTCCCCGAATACCTCTTTTAAAGAAAGGAAGATTACCGGATATTGATTCATGTATTTCCGGACCGTTTCCGGATATTCCATGATCTCAAGGCCTTCAAATATCTCACTGCTGTCCTGCTGAATACTCAGGAAGTCCCGGAACATGGTCATGGTCATGGTTTTTCCGAACCGGCGCGGGCGCGTAAAAAGAACTGCCGATTTGAAGTTATCCTCCAGGTATTCCTTCAACATTCGGGACTTGTCCACATAATAGGCATGGTTTTCTCTCAGCATCCGGAAAGAATCAAAGGACTCACCTATTTTCAGCTTCATCCTCCACCTCCTGGTCTCAAAAAGCGCCTTCCATGTTCACGTTATTAACAGTGATGTCTCTCTGCCCGTGTCTCAAAGTGAAGCTCTTGTATTTTGAGATTTCATCTGCCAATCTCATCCATACAGACACCTTCCATTTTATCATCAATAACCTGATTCTGCATCCTCCATGGCCCTCCTGATCAGGTCCGTCTCGTAGCCCTTGCGGTGGAGGAAGGCCATGGTCTTCTGTCTCATCGCATAGTCGGCCTCCCCGGGATCATAGCCGCGTTTTTTCAGCAGGCGTCGGATCTGGTCCATCTGGACCTGGTCTGGGTCTGCCTCCTCTTCGATCTCCGCGAAGGCCTCCTCGATATACTCGTCGGGAATGCCCCGCTCAGACAGGTCGCGGCGGATACGGAGCCTGCTCCGGTCGGACAGGTGGCTCCGCACATAGGTCTGCGCGTAGCGGCGGTCGTCCAGGTAACGGGCCTGACGGAGCTTGTCCATGCATTCCTCAATGACCGAAGCCGGGTAGCCGACGTCCTCCAGCTTGGTCCGGAGGCGCCGCTCCGGGTAGTCGCGGCTGCCCAGGAGGGTGCCGCAGCGCTGCATGCAGGAGGCCCTGAGCTCCTGCAGGATCTCCTGATAGACCTCCGGGGCCAGGTCCTCCCCGGCTCTGAGGCCCAGACGGGCCGCCCTGCCGCCAGAGATCGTGAAGGGTTTGCCCTCCTCCGGGGTTACGCGGACGCGGACGGACCCCCGCCCTCTTCTGCCAGCGGGCAAGTTGCGAAGAGACGGCTCCGCATGAGCCGCCCCTTCCATTTCTCTTACACTGTCTTCTATGCCGTAATCTCTGCCATCATCTCTTCCGGATTCGATGACACGGCCGAATCTGTCAATTTTTTCTATAGAGAGAATCTTATTCAATCCTCAGCTCCTTCAGA
>DGRU01000121.1 GCA_002390025.1 Lachnospiraceae bacterium UBA4380 | reverse complement strand
CTTTCATCAATATATTCTGAAATGGAGTAAAAAAGCAGGATTTAGACAAGAAGAACCCTTTTTGCCTGCAGAATCAGCTCTGACACATATAATGGGCTCTGGAAAAACAGAATTTTGCAGCAATTATGAACGATATCAAAAAGGACCCAATTCCAATACAAGCAGAAATGTTTTTCATTGCTTTATCGATACTTTAAAGCATACTGGAGACCATGCCTGTGGCGGAGCCCCTCAGCTGGTTGGTTTATATCGTAAACCCGGGACTGCCGGGGGAACTCACTGTGACGGAAAAGAACGCGATACATGGTGGGACCTTATGGTCAGGGAGGATGGATATGAAGTTGTCAAAATGGGCGAGGCACCTCTACCAGCCGGTGCTTCCTCTTGGAAAAGATGGAAGAAGAGTTACAGGGGGAGAAGAGCACATAGGGCTCTCCAGACGTGCCGCTGCAGAGGGCATGGTACTTCTGAAAAATGAAAACAGGGTGCTGCCCGTCAGAAAAGGGACGCGGATCGCTCTGTTCGGGAAAGCCGGCGCGGATTATGTCAAAGGAGGCGGCGGAAGCGGTGATGTGACCGTTGAGTATGTCCGCAATCTGATCGATGGCATGCGCGTCAAAGAGCAGGAAGGCAAGGTCTGCCTGTATGAACCCCTGAACGAGTTTTATGAGAAACAGGTGAAAGAGCAGTACGCGCAGGGCATTGTCCCCGGCATGACTTCTGAACCTGCTCTCCCCGGGGACCTTTTGAAGGGGGCAGCCGCTTTTGCAGACCTGGCCATCATCAGCATCTGTCGTTTTTCGGGAGAAAACTGGGACCGGACGACCGAACTGGACGCGGGCCGCAGGACAAGTACGGAGCTTTCCGGCGGCGAGGAGGCTCTGCTCAAAAGAGCCGCTGAGGTTTTTGAGCGCGGTGATTTTTATCTCTCCGAAGCGGAAGAAAAGCTGATCGACCAGGTAAAAACCTGTTTCGACAAAGTTGTCATCGTCCTCAATACAGGCGGAACCATTTCCACCTCCTGGTTTGCGGAGGATTCGGAGCTCCCTGCTGTCCTTCTGGCCTGGCAGGCGGGGATGGAGGGCGGCCTTGCCGAGGCGGACATTCTGTGCGGAGATGTAAATCCTTCCGGAAAACTTGCCGATACCTTTGCCGGCAGACTGGAAGATTATCCATATTCGGAAAATTTCCACGAAGCCCTTGAATATGTCAACTACACAGAGGATGTGTATGTCGGCTACCGCTATTTTGAGACGATCCCGGGAAAGGACAGCCTGGTCTGCTATCCCTTCGGCTATGGCCTTTCCTACACGGATTTTTCTCTGACGCCTGTGCAATGCCGCGTAAGGGGTCTTGACCTGCTGCAAAAGGCAGGGGAGGATCCTTCTTTACAGGCGGTCTTCCAGGGAGACGATGCCCCCTGCATCGAAGTCCAGGTGCAAGTCACCAATATTGGCAGCTCTGCAGGGAAAGAGGTCGTACAGCTCTACAGCAGCGCGCCCCGGGGACTGCTCGGGAAACCGGCCAGGGAGCTGAAGGCCTTTTACAAGACGCCGCTCCTTGGCCCCGGTGAGACTGCGACGGTGGAATTGTGCGTACCGGCCGCCGGTCTTGCTTCCTTTGATGACCTCGGCAGGATCCGGGAGAGTGCCTGGGTCCTGGAGAAGGGAAAATACAGCTTTTACCTTGGGACCAGTGTGCGCGACACCACCTGCCTGGATCTTGTTCTGGAGCTTGAGAAGGACATCGTCGTACAGGATGCCCACAGTTACTGCGCCCCCTGCGATCTCCCTGAACGGCTTCTTGCGGACGGAAGGCTGGAAGCTCTGCCCCGGCAGGAGAACAAGTCCCCGGTCAGTGTCTGGGAAGGCCTGGAAAAGGCAGGGGTCTTTACTCCGGATACCCGCGCCCGGAAGGGGGAGGACCTGGCCCGCGACCGCTCGCAGGATCCGGTCCGATTTTCGCAGGTGGTGGACGGCAGTGCGGATTTTGAGGAATTTTTCAAACAGCTTTCCCTGGAAGACAGGATCAGCCTCCTCTGCGGACAGCCCAACACCGGTGTGGCCAACACTTTCGGGATGGGAAATCTTCCGGACTTCGGGGTTCCCTCTGTCATGACGGCCGACGGACCCGCCGGCCTCCGCATCCAGCCCGGGGTGGGTGTCACGACCACAGCCTTCCCCTGTGCGACGCTCCTGGCCTGCACCTGGAACCCGGACCTTGTCCGGGAGATCGGGACCGCAGGCGGCATGGAGGTAAAGGAAAACAACATCGGGGTCTGGCTGACTCCTGCAATGAACATCCACCGCAGCCCGCTCTGCGGCAGAAATTTCGAATACTACTCGGAGGATCCCCTTCTTGCGGGCAAAATGGCCGGGGCTCTGATCCGCGGTATCCAGTCCTGCGGGGTCAGTGCCTGCGCCAAGCACTTTGCCTGCAACAACAAGGAGACCAATCGTTTCGAATCCGATTCGCGCCTGTCCCAGCGGGCACTGCGCGAGATCTACCTGAAGCCCTTCGAGATCGCCGTCAGGGAGGCGGCTCCCTGGATGATCATGACCTCCTATAATATCATCAACGGGATCAGGGCTTCCGAGAACACAGAACTCATTGCGGGGATCCTCCGGGGCGAGTGGGGATTTGGAGGGATGCTCACTACCGACTGGTGGAATCATGCTTCCCAGCCCGCAGAGATCCGCGCCGGAAACGATGTCAAAATGGGCTGCGGTTACCCCGGTAAAGTCCTTGATGCCTGCAGAGCCGGTAAACTGTCCGAAGAGGAGATCGACAGGTGTGCTAGACGTGTTCTCAATATGATCCTCCGGCTTGATTGAAAAACAGAGTTCTTAAGAAAAATACATTCTTCAACAGTATGAACTGCATGCCGCCTTTTGCCTTCACTGCAGGAACGTTCAGAAATTGGTAAAATACAGAGCGTGAGCAGAAGGAAACAGTATAAGTAAACGCGTACTCAGGGAGCAGCAGCATAAGTAAACGCGTAATCAGGGAGGGAGAATAATATATGAAGCACAGCATCAACACCTATCGTCTGTATACGAATGAGAAACAGTTTTCCAATGTGGTTCGGATCAAGGTTACCATGAAGCAGC
>DGRU01000027.1 GCA_002390025.1 Lachnospiraceae bacterium UBA4380 | reverse complement strand
CAGGCCTGCAGCTCATTCAGCAGAAGCTCTGCGATGGGGGTGAAGACCTGGTTCTTCCTCCATATGACATACATCTCGGCCTCCGGGACGTCCAGCAGAGGGCGGAAGATGATATCACTTCCCGCGCCCGTGTTCACAAGATTGTCCAGCATCAGGGCATACCCCATCCCTGCCTTTGCCATGACAGCACCATTAAAAGGAAGGTTATAAGTAGCCACGATATTCACATCCCCCAGATCGGACCGGAACCACTGAGGAAACTCCTGGTCCACCCACTGTTTGGAGCAGATCAGGGGGAGCCTCTTCAGATCCGATACGGAAAAAGCTTCCTTTTCGGCAAGCGGATCATCCTGTCTCATGATGACGCCCCAGTTGTCTTTTGTAGACATGGGAAGACAGTTGTACTTCATGGGGTCCACATAGTTCATGACAATGGCAAAATCAAGCAGCCCTTTATCGAGCTTCTCACAGACATCCTGCATGTTTCCGCTGTAAATATTACATCGGATTTTCGGATACTCCCTCTGAAGTCTGCATACGATCTCTGCAAACAGACTCATGGATTTGGATTCCGGGGCACCGACATATATTTCCCCGCTGTTGAACTCCTCCAGCGCTTTAAACTCGGCCTCTGTTTTATCTACCAGTGATATGATATCTTCCGCCCGCTCCCGCAGCAGCATGCCGGCATCTGTCAACCGTATGTTGTAATTGGTTCTGACAAAAAGCTTTGTCCCAAGCTCCTTTTCCAACTCTTTCAGCTGTTTTGACATGGTGGGCTGGGAGACGAACAGGCGCTGGGCTGCGCGGGTCATATTCCCTTCCCGGGCAGTTTCCAGAAAATATCTCAGTACACGAATCTCCATAAAACACCTCCTTTACAACAAGAAGATTGTAGAAATATTTTTTTAAAGGTCAAATGGCGTTTGACCTTTTGCGGCAGGGGTTCTGGTATCTTTACCATAGAAACAGACAAAAGTAAAATGAATAAGACAGAGGAGGTAAAGAAAATGCTGGGAGCAATCTTTGGAGATATCGTAGGTTCTGTATATGAATTCAATAACACAAAACGAGAGGATTTCCCGCTCCTTTCCAAGTGGTCGCACCCTTCAGATGATTCGATGATGACACTGGCAGTTGCGAGAGCACTGATGAATACCTGGGGGAGGAGTGATGATGAGATCAGAACTGAGCTTGTCAGATCCATGCAGCAGATCGGACGCCGCTATCCCAATGCCGGCTATGGCGGAAGCTTTGCCAGGTGGCTGCGTGACAAAAATCCCCGCCCCTATAACAGCTTCGGAAACGGGAGTGCCATGCGGGTATCTTCTGTCGGGTGGCTGTATCAGACCATGGAGGACACCCTGCATGCCGCGGAACTCACTGCGGAAGTCACCCACAATCATCCGGAAGGGATCAAAGGTGCACAGGCGATCGCCGCAAGTATTTTCCTGGCGAGGGCAGGCGCAACCAAAGAAGAGATCTTCGTTTATGCCATGAAATCCTACGGCAGCAGAATGATCCGCACACTGGATGAAATCCGCCCGGACTACCACTTTGATGTGAGCTGCCAGGGCTCCGTGCCGGAGGCAATCATTGCTTTCTATGAGAGCGAAAGCTACGAGGACGCCATCCGCAAAGCAGTATCCATCGGCGGCGACAGCGATACCATTGCCTGCATGGCGGGCGCCATTGCCGAAGCATATTACGGCATGCCGGGCAAATTGAAGAAAAAAGCCCTGCAGATTCTGGATTCCTATTGTGCAGGGATTGCACAGCAGTTCCGGCAATTCTGCCGTGAACATGACAGGACAATCAAAGAGGGGTGGAGAGAGAAGATCACCCCGAAAAATCCGTATGAATCGCTTAGCAATAACTGGGCGCTTGAAGCTCTTCTCGACAGCATTTATCAGAAAAGGGAGAAGGGGGAAACGGACATCAACATTCTCCCGGTCTTCTCCATCCTGCACCACTGCATTCAGGAGGGCGGAGAGTTTCTGGTACCGATTGATTTTAAACCGGGTCTGCCGAAGAATCCGGGCAAGTTTAAACCGGGTTTTCAGACCGACCCGAACCAGGGGCCGCCCAACGACACATCCACAGCAGAGGATGCCACCTTTACGCTGAAGTACGTTGTAGACAACGACAACAATCAAGCCCTGCCTGTTTTCACCAGCGAGACCGAGTTCGAAAAAGGCGAACCGGCATCCAGGATGCAGCTTCCAATCCTTGAATGCATGCAGATTGCCCTGGACGATGAAAACCTCACAAGCATGGTGATCAACCCCTACGGCAACTGCTTCATCATGGATAAAGAGACATTAAAAGGCTTTCTGAATTTGATTCAGAACTAATGCCTTCCTCATTCTGCACCATCTTCTTCTTCCAATTTTATTTTTCCGATACTACAATAATAATTGCCATCCCGGAAAACTAAACATTAGCCCGGGAAATAGTGAAATAACCTGGACAGAAGGAGATATCCGCATGCCGTTTCAGATCATCAGAAATGATATTGTCAAAGTAAAGGCGGACGCCATCGTCAATACAGCCAATCCCCTTCCGACCTATGCAGGGGCGGTCGACCGCTCGATCTACCTGGCGGCGGGTGCGGAGGATCTGCTGAAGGAGAGAAGAAAGATCGGACCGATCCCGGTTGGCGAAGCTGCGTGGACACCGGCTTTCAAACTGCCGGCAAAATATATCATTCATACAGTGGGACCCGCCTGGACGGATGGCAGGCACGGCGAAGTGGAGGCTGTGAGGTCCTGTTATCAGAATTCGCTGAGGATCGCGTCGGAACTCAAGTGTAAGAGCATTGCCTTTCCCCTGATCGCAACGGGGGCCTACGGCTTCCCAAAGGACATGGCACTGGAGGCGGCGACCTCGGTGATCTACCAGTTCCTGCTGCAGAATGAAATGCTGGTTTCCCTGATCATTTATGATCAGTCCTCGCTGGATTACTCCAGCCGCCTCTTTACCGATGTAAAGGAATATATTGATGCGAATTACATAGAGGAGCAGGAGCAGCAGGCCATGCAGGCGGCGTCGGAGGGTGATGTGACAGTCAGCGGGGACATCTTCCATGCGGCCTTGGAGAGAGGCCTCCTGACACCGGAGACGGCGGACCGGATCTCAGCCCACCGCAGGCGGCTTTCCGCCAGACTTGACAGACTTGACGATCTGAAAAATGAGAAAGAAAGTACAGAGAAAGGTACGGATACCGCGTCCCTGGAAAAGATGCTTGAGCGAGATTCCAGAAGCTTTGGCGATATACTTGTTGAAATGATAAAAGCGCGAGGCTTGAAGAACAGCGAAGTATACAAGGCCGCGAATGTGACAAAACAGACTTTTTCAAAAATCCTGAAGTCCCCCAATCCTCCCAGACGGGAAACGGTTGCGGCCTTTGCAATCGGGATGAAGCTTACCGTTCCGGAGGCGGAAAAGCTCTATGAGGCCGCCGGCTTTGCCATGACCCTGAATAATAAGTTCGATGTGTACGTGAGATATTTCCTCAGCACCGGCCAGTATAATATAGTATCGGACAATATCATCCTGGATGAAAATGAAATGCCGCTGTTAGGAGCCAGAGTGTGATGAAGCTTTTTGATTATTAGTCGGTATATTGCTATTTTGATGCGAATTATTAAAAGAAATTCTCGATTTACAGCTGTAAATGCCATAAAACAACCTTTTTCAGGTAGGTCCCTGGTTTCACTGAAGAGTCTCACTGCAGTTCATGCGCAAAGCATACCCTCTTCAGCCCCAGAAGCTTTGCGGCGCCCGCGGCACTGGTTCCGAAAAAGAGAACATCCTTTTCGGGCAGAATATAATCGACAATTGTCCCGTTGCACAAGGTGCTTCCGGTACACAAAATGACATCGGCACTGCCGATTGCACTTTGCATGGCTGTAAGGCCGTCCTCCACAGTGACCCCGTGGCGTACCTGTCCGATATTCTTTGGGTTGAGATCCAGAACACGGACCTGATACCCGCTTTTGCTCAGCATCTCCAGGAGGGCGGGCTGGTAGCCCACCAGAGTGATTTTTTTCGCATCGGGACGGTGCCCGGCAAGCCATGCTTTCATCTTCTGAGCACAGAGTTCCGGACCTTCCGTTCTGCAGTGCACTGTTCCTCTGCACAGTCCCAGGAATTCCATTACCGCGTTCATCACCGCGACAAAGAGGCCCCTGGCGTGGGCATCATGTATGAGATCCATGTCCAGAATTTCGGAAAGAGTCCCCGAAAAAGAAGCCGGAGCATCTGTAAAAGCCTGACCCCGGCAGCCGCGGAACTCTGCCTGTATCATCACGTCCTTTCCAGTGAGGATAGGAAAATCCTGCCGCCCGGGAGTCCCGATTGCCTCTTCGGGAGACAGAGAGCGGCAGGTGACTTCCACCGGTTCTTTTTCAATATCGTTTGCCTTCAGCACTTCGATAAAGCGTGATTTGAGTGTGGTGAACAGTTCTTCAGATGTCATTCTCTACTCCTTTCAAAGAAATTTTTCCAGAGTCATCTGCGATTTTCATTTCCCCAGTCACAGAGCTTGTCCAGTACCTTTACAAGAGAGTGACCGCGCTCCGTCAGAGAGTACTCGACTTTGGGGGGGATCTGCGGATAGACGGTGCGAATAATAAGGTCATCTGCCTCAAGTTCCTTAAGGTTCTGACTGAGAGTCTTGTCCGCAATCTTTTTCAGATAACGCTGCATCTCATTAAATCTGACAGGCTCATATTCCATCAGGCAGTATAGAATGGCAGGCTTATATTTTCCTGAGATCAGAGACAGGGTATAGCTGTATCCTGTGGAATAGTAATCGGCCTCTTCGATCCGCTGCTTCTGCATACGCTTACCTCCAAGTAAGTACATAACATCAAAGTAGGTACTTGTAATATTATTAGGTACATGTATAATGTACGTGGAAATGGTCCGGAAGTCAATTCATTCAGAAGATAAAAAACAATTTAAGAATAAAAACATTTTTTAAGAAAGGCGGAAATCAAAAATGAAAAAGAATCTCGGAGTTGTACAGGCGGTTTACCCGATGCCGGTGCTGATGGTGGCGGCGTATGATGAAAACGGCAAGGTCAATGCCATGAACGCGGCATGGGGAATGATCTGCAATGAAGACAGGATTGCCCTGTTCATTGATGAAGACCATAAGACCACTCAGAACCTGCTCAAGACCAGAGCCTTTACGGTCAGTATCGCAGATCGAGAGCACATGGATGTGGCAGATTTCTTCGGTATCGCCACCGGAAACAAGATGGAAGACAAGTTTGAGAGAACCGGCTACACTGCCATCAAAAGTTCGTTTGTAAATGCCCCGATCATCGATGAGTTTCCGGTAGTCATGGAGTGCGAGCTGGCTGAGGTTTCCGAGACAGAGAGTTTTTACTGTATCGTTGGAAAGATCGTCAATACCGCAGCTGAGGAGAAGGTCCTGTCCGAGAACGGCAAGGTGGATCCCATGAAGCTGCAGGCCCTGATCTTTGATCAGTTCCAGCATGGATACTATGTGACCGGAGAACAGGTCGGTAAGGCATGGAACGCCGGAGCGGGACTGATGAAGAAATAAATAACTCAGCAGCGGACCGTCCCCTTGCGTCCCCTTGCGTCTACTCTTGCAGGAAATTCTGGAATGTAGAAGTAACTTTTGCAAACTGGAACTTAGATTTCCAATTCAGCCTGGAGTGAACCTGGTCCTGATTTTACCATTCCATTTCCCAAAACTTCCAAAAATATCGGCATTTTGGACATGAAATGACAAAAAAGACCCAAAACAGGTCTTTTTTGTTTGTCCGAAAAATGAAAAAACCTGTCCCGAATGATATTTTCCGGACAGGCCTCCGATGGTAGTATGTACACAGATCAAGGGAAACGACCTGATCAAACAAAATCATACAAATACAAAAACTACCATTCAAAATCATCTGCAGAAAATAAAAAAGAAAGAATAAGAAAGAGAAAGGAAACAAGCGGATGATGAGCCGTTTAAACGGCAGGAGGTTAATATATTATGAATATCACAACAGGAAACGACATCAAAGCATTCAACGCAGCACTCGACAAATGCACCGGCGAAGTATGGCTGATGGGCCCCAACGATGAGTCCTACAACATGAAGAATGAAGAGGAGTACATCGAAGGCATGATCAGACTGACAGAAGAGCATGATGACCAGCTCGGCATCTTCACCACTTCCTACGAAGACGAGATGACCATGATGAAATACTTCGAGCAGAAGGCTGCATAAGGGGATACATGGGACAGTCATAACCGCCCCTCGAATCCTGATAGAATTGACTCCCCAAGAGGAGTACCTCCCCCAGGGACATCAAGGATGACCCGAGTCATAGGAAACTCAAAACATTCCCAGGTGTCCCATATATACATATTCGCCAAGAGGCCGCCGTACTGGACAGTAAGCGTCAGTATGGCGGTTTTTTACGTGCGGAAATGAGCCATGCTAATCACAGCGAATCCTGATTCCCTGTCCGTTTCCCCATTTGACAACCTGCGTTTCCAAATTTTATTCTTTCCCGGCATATTTACCGGATCAAAAGCTGCGAATAATGGCAGTTAAGAGAGTGGTAACTGTACATAAAATGCTAATGCAATACTTTCGGTCTGGCAAGCTGAAAAGAGTCCCGGTTTCCCTTCGTGTGTCTTTGGCGCCTTATGGTGAGCATTATAGGGTGAGCCCTATAGGCTCAATTTTACCATTCTGCTTCCCGATACTTCCAAAAATGTCGGCTTTTGGGATACAAAAGGACAAAAAAGACTTAAAAAAGCCCTTTATTTGTAGGGCTCAATTTTCATGATATTGGTCTTCAAAGGCATTTCCGCGGTCATTTTTAGGGAGTAGGATATACGAGGATAAAAAAAGAAGATTAAAAGAAGAAGCAATTGTCTTATGAGAATCCGATGTGTCCGCAGGAAATGCATGAAAATGCACTAAGATGCAAAGAAATGCAGGAGGATGCAGGAAGATGCAGCAGGATGCAGAAATGCAGAAAGCTGCAACAGAATGCAGGAAGATGCTGCAGAATGCAGGACTACTCCGGGAGATCATGGACAGCAAGAAAGAAAAAAAAGAAGAAAACCATGAAAAAGACTAATCGCAAAATTTTTCTGCCTGTAGGATTGATGATCATGTTCCTGTGTGGAACAGTGTACGCCTGGAGTATTATTTCCAGATCGATTTCCGCGACATTTCCGTCCTGGAACGCGCAGACGCTGTCCATGACCTTTACACTGACCATGATGTTTTACGCACTGGGCGGCCTGGTGAGCGGATTCATTCTCAGAAAGACAGGCCCTCGTCCGGTTCTTACGGCGGCGGCGATCCTCTATCCCAGCGGTATGATGATCGCATCTTTCGCCCAGTCACCGGCTCTCCTCTACCTTGGCTACGGCGCCATGTGTGGACTGGCAACCGGTCTCTGCTACAATTCCGTAGTCAGTACCGTTTCTGCCTGGTTCCCGGACAAGCAGGGAGCTGTATCGGGCAGCCTTCTGGCAGCTTACGGACTGAGCAGCTTTATCTCCGGCAAAGTCTTTGCGGCATTTGCGCCCGCAGACGGCGGACGCGCCTGGGCGACAGGACTTCGCATTCTGGCAGTTCTTCTTCTCGGAGCGATCCTGACCGCCATCGCTGTCTTCCGCTATCCCAAAGAAGGCGAGATTACTTTTGACGCGGCACAGAAAAAAGGACATCGCGAGCCCGCATGTGATATTCCGCCTTCACAGATGCTCCGTACAAGTTCCTTCTGGCTCTATTACATCTGGGTGGCTCTTCTGACCGGCGCCGGCCTCATCCTGATCGGACAGGCGAGCGGCATCGCCGAGGAAGTCGGCAGGGGACTGTCCGGAAATACCATTGCCACCGTCGTGGGAATGATCTCCATCACGAACGCCATCGGCCGTATCTGCAACGGAACAGTTTTTGACCGCTACGGCTATCACGGAACCATGACTATGGTCCTGAGCACTTTTACTTTCTCTGCTGTCATGATGCTTCTGGCATATCAGACCGGGTTCTTCCCCCTGCTTGTTGTCGGCTTTATGACAGGAGGATTCGCCTACGGTGCTTTCTGCTCCACAAGCCCGGCTCTGATGTCAGACTTTTACGGCAGGACATGGTATTCCATTAACTTTTCGATCATTCCTACCAACACACTCTTTACATCCTTTGCGACCGTAATCGCGGGCAGGCTCTATGACAGCACGAACTCTTTCTACAGCTCCATCCTGCTCCTCTTTGCCTTCGTAATTGTCTCCATCTTCCTCGCATTTGTGATCAGAAGACCCGGAGAGCACAAGGTCAATGTCGGACGCCATTTCAATCACCACAAGCACCACAGAGTGCAGCTGGCACACTAAATCCTTTCATGGGACCCTGGTGTTCCAGACTGTCCTCTGTCTCTCGTTCCCTGTCTCTTGATTTGGTCCATATCCTGCTAATAAAATGCTGAAAAATGTGTAAACTTCTAGAATATTGCTCAAAAATACCAGAAATCACCCATATCATAGGTCCAATTCTTTATAAATCCTGTCCTAAAGCCACCTTATTTCCATGTGCTCCGAATGGTACTATATACTCAGATCAAGGGAAAACCTGATCAGAGAAAACAAAAGACCAGTCAGACAGACGATCATAAAAAATATAACAATTATCCGCTAAGGAAATCAAAAAAGGAGGAAGCGACCATGACAACAAGGACACAGAACGATGTAAGGAATTTCAACGAAGCGATCAGCAAATGCAGGATGCCTGTTTTCCTCGTCTCTTCCGATGGTACCCAGTACAATATGAAGTCTGAGGAACAGAACAGGATCGGGATGCTCAGATGGGCCAGAGATTTCAGCCATCAGATGGAGATCTTCACCTGCGATCTCGAAGACGAGATGATCATGATGAGATATCTCCTGAACAGGGCAGCATAATATACCTCCATGTTCGCAATCAGAACACCTGTTGAAAATATAGCCAGGTTTTTTGACTCCATCGGATGGAAGACTACCTCACACGCAGACACCAACCGGTATTTTGAGTCCCTGGACGATTTTGAAACATTTCTTCTGAAGACTCTGGACAAGGGTACGCCGGTCATGGTGGATTGGATGGATTGGGGCGGCCACTGGCAGGTCATCATCGGCCTTGATACGATTGGCACTGATGATCCCAACGATGATGTTCTTATCATGGCAGATCCCTATGATACAACAGACCACTATCAGGATGGCTGTTATACCGTCCCTCTCGGCCGCTTTTATTACATGTGGCGGGAAGGGTCCGGCGGGGAAACACATGACCCCTATGTGCAGCCTTTTGTCGTTGCTGAGCCGTAAAATACAATAATCATCTCATCTGCTGCATATGAGGCCGTCGTACTGGACATAAGTGTCAGTGCGGCGGCTTTCTTTGTGTCGCAGGCAAACGAGCTAAATAGTGTCCCATTTAGCTCGTTTGCCTATGCCGGCGGTAAGAGATAGTTCTGATGACATCGAAAGCATCTGACAGGACCTGATGCGCTCAAGTGTGCCTGATCCCGAGCCCGGTTCTGATTAGAACCCACCTTGGTCATTTATAGGTCACTTGTATTGTCCCGATTTTACCATTCTGGTTCCCGAAACTTTCAAGAATCTCGGCTTTTTGGACATGAAATGACAAAAAAGACCTAAAAGAGGCGGTTTATACTAGTCCAAATCTTTATCAAACCTGTCCCGAATGATATTTTCCGGACAGACCTCCAATGGTAGTATATACACAGATCAAGGGAAACAACCTGATCAAATAAAATCATACAAAAACAATAACTACCATTCAAAATCATCCGAAAGAAAATGAGAAAAGATTAAAAAAGAGAAAGGAAACAAGCGGATGATGAGCCGTTTAACCGGCAGGAGGTTTATATATTATGAAGATCAGAACAGCAAATGAACTCAAAGAACTCAACGCAGCACTGAACAAATGCACAAATCCTGTATGGCTGATGGGCCCCAACGATGAAGCGTTCAACATGATGGATGAGGAAGAGTACATCGAAGGAATCATCAAGCTGGCAGAGGACCACGATGATCAGCTCGGGATCTTCACCACTTCCTACGAGGACGAGATGATCATGTTGAACTTCCTGAAGAAGATG
>DGRU01000073.1:364-3926 GCA_002390025.1 Lachnospiraceae bacterium UBA4380 | reverse complement strand
TGATATCGCCCTTTCCGGGAGGGAAAGCAGCCAGGCGCATGTTGCCGCCGAGCTTATCGGTAGCCTCGAACAGTGTGACCTTGTGACCGCGCTGCTGAGCGGTTGCTGCTGCGCACATACCTGCGACGCCGCCGCCGATGACATAGACCTTCTTGGAGGTCTCTGCCATGGGAAGTCCCTCGACTTCGCGGCCCAGAACAGGGTTGGTCAGGCAGCAGATGGGCTGGCCCTTGTACATGTTTGCAACGCAGCCCTGGAGGCAGGCGATGCAGGGGGTCATATCTTCCAGTCTTCCCTCGAAGGCCTTCCTGGGCATCTCGGGATCAGCCAGGGACTGACGTCCGAAAGCGACCATATCGGCAACGCCGAGTTTGACGACCTGCTCAGCGAACTGAGGCTCGGTGTAACGGCCGACGGTGATGACCGGGATGGAGACGCACTTCTTGATGTTGCCGACGAGCTCTGCGGAGAAACCGCCGTGGATACCGGTGGGTGCCCACATGTACTCATCCTTCAGATGGACTGCACGGGATACATGCAGAGCATCCAGGCCGCACTCCTCAAGATAGGCAGCGACTGCGCACATATCGTGGTTGTCAAGGCCGCCGAACATATCCTCGGTGCTGTTGATACGGGCCAGAACAGCGATCTTGCCCTCTGTAGCCTTCTTGACTTCCTCGATGATCAGGCGGGAGAAACGCATTCTGTTCTCGAAGTTGCCGCCGAACTCATCGATACGCTTGTTGGTTCTGGGAGACAGGAAGGAGTTGACCAGATAGCCGTGTGCCATATGGATCTCAACAGCGTCGGCACCTGCCTTCATAGCGCGCTTTGCAGCCTCGCCGTAGCCCTTGATCAGCTCATAAACCTTCTCGGTGGAAACTTCCACAGGGATGTCTCTTCCGTCTGCAGCCGCGATGGGAGAAGCCGCCTCGATGGGAGCGCCTGCGTTCTTGGCATTTCCTTCGGGACCTGCGTTCTGCAGCTGGATGGAAACCTTGGCGCCCTCTGCATGACAGATGTCGATGACCTTCTTGAAGCTGTCGATGGAGGAGTCGTCATAGAGACAGGGCTTTCTGGGGCCGCCCTTTGCGCCCTTATGTACTACAGTCGCCTCAAAGGTGATCAGGCCGAAACCGCCCTTTGCCCTTGCGCCGTAGTATGCTGCGGACTGCTCGCTCATGGTGCCGTCTGTATTGGCAAAGTTGTTGCCCATAGGCGGAACGACAAAGCGGTTTTTAACAGTCATAGGTCCGATCTGAATCGGAGAAAACATATGTAAAAACTTCATCCTGTTACCTCTCTGCTTGCTAAACAATAGATGTGCGAAATCTGTTTATTGACAGGAAAGCCGGATGCCCCCCAAGACGTCCGGTTTTCCTGTCCATTTGCACATTTGTGTCAAATAAGTCTTAAATTCAGCCTTTTCAGCTTATTCTCAGCCTTCCAGGGCCTCCGGCCATGCTTCCTTCAGAACTGCTGCGCAGCCGTCGAAGGTCTCTTTCGCTGCCTGCTCGATGCCCTTTGCAAGGATGGCGTCGCTGATAACCTCAACACCGAGTGCTGCAGGCTGGATGCCTTTCTCCTTGATCATCTTGACGAAGGGAACGGTAGCGCCGATGCCGGTGCCGGGTGCAAGACGATCGTGCATGGACTCGTCTCTGAGGATGCTCTTTGCATAAGGTCTCTCCCAGACGTCGTTGATCTGGATGGAGACGATCTTGTCTGCGGGGATATCAGCCAGGAGCTCCAGATCGCAGGGCTGATTTGCACGGACCCAGTGCCATGTATCCAGGATCAGCTTGGCGTTCTCGCAGTCAGCTGCCTTGACAACTGCCCAGCCCTTTTTGATATCCGGAATTCCGGAATAAGGCATAGGCTCGACGCCGATAATCCACTTGCCGGCTCTCTGGCAGAGCTCTCTGAGCTTCTGAGCGGTATGCTCGACGGAGTAGTTCTCCATCAGGCCGCAGTTGATCTGCTTGACGCCGAACAGCTCGCACATATGGAAGCACATCTGCTCTTTGTATTTCTGCTCGTAAGAACGGTTGTCCTCTGCCCACTGAACAATGTACTCAACCTCTGTACATTTCATGCCGTGCTTGTCAAGAATTGCAAGGATATCCTCGTCATGAAGTCCCTCTGCGAGAGCGTCTACATAGGTCTCTGCGCGGAGACCGATTCCATCGTAGCCCGCCTTCTTGGCTGCGATAACACGATCCTCAAATTTACACTGGTCTCCCAGTGTCCAGGAACTGACAGTGATAGGATACTTTCTGGCCATTTTTAACTCCTTTCGTTAAGCAAAAATTTATGCAGTCTACACAAACAATTCAAACACATTGCTCGTATTTTTACGCTATTTTCAGTTTACTACCATGTTAATTTAAAGACAAATTCATATTATTCATTCGATTGATAGATTTTCGCTATCGGTTAGTGTATAATAGGTTTTAATTACTTTGAAGGCCGGATTATGGTCCGGTCCTGCATGTTTTTCGATCAATTACCACGACTTTTCCATGCCTGTTATCGTTTGCGGAAGGGCCGGTGGCCGAATTCGGGCCATCCCCGCACCGGGAAAGGAGCAGCCTCCATGAATCTGCATCATCTGAGATATTTTGTTACTCTCGCACATCTGGAACATTATACCAAGGCGGCAAAACAGCTGTCCATCACCCAGCCCTCCCTCAGCCACGCCATTGCGGCGCTGGAGGAGGAGCTGAATGTCCGTCTGTTTGAAAAAGACGGCAGGAACGTCGTTCTGACCAAGTGGGGCAATGTTTTCCTCAAGGATGTGGAGGAGATCCTGGCGCATCTGGACAGCAGCGTGGCCAATCTGAAGATGACGGGAAGCGGCAACGGCACCATTGATATCGGCTGTATCCGTGTACTGGGCGCCAGCTATGTGCCCGGCCTGATGCGGGAATTCGTCAAGGCAAATCCCGACAAAAACATCAGCTACCGCCTTCACTGTGAGGGCGGATTGTCGGCGGATATTATCGAGGGCCTGAAAAACCGTCAGTACGATATTGCCTTCTGCTCCAAATACAAGGACGATCCCTCCATTGATTTTGTCAAAGTGGCTTCCCAGGATCTGGTGATGGCAGTGCCGATCGATCACCCCCTGGCTGCGCAGGACAGCATAAAGCTCAAGGATACCCTGGCCTATCCACAGATCCTTTTCGACAGGCGGAGCGGCCTGCGGGACATCATCGATTCTCTCTTCGCCAAAGCGGGCGGCTATCCTGACTGCATCATGGAGATCGAAGAGGATATGGTGATTGCCGGCCTGGTCTCCCAGGGATTCGGGATCGCAGTCGTGCCCGATATGCACATCTTCCATGAGCTTCCCATAAAGACACTCACGATCACAGAGCCGGTTCCGGAGCGGGATTTCTACATGGCTTCCCTCAAGGGTACCTATTTCGCTCCTCTTGTAATGTCCTTCAAGGAATTTGCAGTCACTTATCAGTACAAGTCAAAATATATTTTCTGACCTCTGACATTGGAGAATAAGTTACTGTACAGACCCACCTGAACTCGAGGTGTTTTTGCGTGG
>DGRU01000073.1:0-214 GCA_002390025.1 Lachnospiraceae bacterium UBA4380 | reverse complement strand
TCTGACCTCTGACATTGGAGAATAATTCTTTTTCGTTTTTCTCTTGTATATTCCGGTCAATTAATTTATCATTTCAATTAAAATATACGGATTCATTGGCGGCATCTATAGAAGCTGTCAATCAATATCCGTTACACCATCTATCGATCAGAAAAGGAGACTGCCATGGAACGTCATCAGATTACCGGACACACCGAATTAACCTGTCTTCTGG
>DGRU01000128.1 GCA_002390025.1 Lachnospiraceae bacterium UBA4380 | reverse complement strand
TCGTGAACATGGGGCTCATCAACGTAGTGATGTACAACCCGGTCATCTTAAAAAAAGATTCACCCTACGAGACAGAAGAAGGGTGCCTCTCCCTCACAGGTGTCCGGAAAACAATCCGATATGAAAATATTGAGGTGGAGTATCAGGACAGCAGCTGGAAAAAACATCGTCAGCAATTCTCCGGCTGGACGGCGAAGATCATCCAGCACGAGGTGGACCACCTAAATGGGGTGATTATATAATCATGGATGCAAAAAGAGGATTCGTCCCTGCTGATATAAATAATTTTTCACCGGAAGCAGTCCTTAAGCTGCGGACGGCATCCCGTCATATTCTTTACCTGATCAATGAAGGCTATGACCTGAAGCAGGCCTCCACCTTCGTCGGGAATCATTTCCTGCTCTCGGAGCGGCAGCGTCTGGCGGTCATGCGCAGCATTGCAACAAACGATCAGCTGGCAGGACGCACCCGCAGGATGCTTCCCATGGAAGAAATAAATGGTCAGGAAGTCTGGATTGACGGCTTTAATCTCATCATCACACTGGAAGTCATGATGAGTGATTCCATCCTGTTTCAGTGTATGGACGGCACGATCCGTGACCTTGCGGCACTGCGCGGCACCTACCGGCTGATCCCGGAGACAGACACCGCTGTCAGACTGCTGCTGGATACACTGCAGGATGCAGGCATCAGACAGGTCAATATCCTTCTGGACCAGCCTGTCTCCAATTCAGGCCGCCTGAAGGCAAAAATAGCGGAATACGGTGAATCCTACCCCTTTGAGTTAGACATTCAGCTGCTGAAGGATGTAGACCGCACGCTTTATCAAAAGGAAAATGTTATTACATCCGATTCCATCATCCTGGACCACTGCGGGAGCTGGATCAACCTGACTTCGGTGTGCATGAAGAAATCGGACCGGCGTGCACTGCAGGTATGGCAATGAAGATGAAGATAAGAAAAAATAGGCCCGGCTATCACATCGAGTCGTCACGTTTCTTTCGCGCCTTTGGTATCATTCCGCAGGCGCTTTTCTATTTAACGTACAGGTACAGGGAGAATAATAAGTGGCATGATATAATGGTTAGCTATACGTGTAAAGGCGCAACGAACAACATTGATAATTTCAATTAGCCATGTGTATTTTCGCTATTATTCCAATGGCTAAAAATCAAAAATGCCAGTAATTTACTGGTATTTTCAACTTTTAGATATTGACTTATTTTCGCTATTCTTGTAATTTAAAGTCAAATTAGCCATAGTAAAAATACCACTATTCAGGAGGGCTAAAATCATGTCGGAAGATATGAGAATTACAAATATTGCCATTCATAATTTTAAGTCCCTTTATGATGTGAGCTTTGAGCCCGGGAATGTAAATGTTCTGATTGGAGCCAACGGGTCAGGAAAGTCTTCTGTTCTGGAAGCGATCGGCACATTGAGTGCAGCCATGACTGACCGGGTAAACAGCAACAGCCTGCAGAGAAAGGGAGTTCGCTTATCAGCCGCCCAGTTATATAAATCCAAGTTCCTGGATATCAGGAAAGAACCGGTTACAGTTGATTTTCAGGTTGGCTGGCAGAAAGCCTCTCACGATTACCAGTACAGTGTACACCTGACGGTCCCGACAGATGGCGACTCATGGAAATATCATACAGAAAGCGCATCAAAGGACAGTAAGGCAGTATTTGGCAGAAGTAATCGAAGCAAAGGGCAGATGAACAACAAAATCGGTTACTTTACTGTAACAGAAGCTCTTGCTTCCGATGAGTATATTTCTGCCGGTAATTATATTGGCAACTATGGTATATATCAGCCGGATACGCTCACGCTTCGTGGTACAGTACCGGATCCGACCCAGGTTTCGCCGATCGGGCTGAACGGCGGCCGCCTTGCCGAAGCCATCGGTGATCTGATGAAGGTGGTGGATAGCGACCTGATGTTTGGAAGTCTTTACATGAGTGATGTTCTGGAACTGATCGAATGGGCATCTGACTTTCGCGTGGGCAAGCCGAAAAAAAGCACCTTGAATCCGGGTGTTCCGGCAGCCAGCCGCATTATCGAATTCCAGGATCGCTATTTGAAAGATACTGCTCTTTTCACGGGCTATGACGCCAGCGAAGGGGCTCTGTATGTCCTGTTTATGCTGTGTGTTGCCATGCATCCTGATGCTCCGAAAATGTTCGGGATCGATAGTTTTGACCATGCCATGAATCCCAGGCTTGCCCGGCGGATAACACAGGTCTTCAGCAGGCTGATCCTTGAAAATGGCAAGACTGTCTTTATGACTACGCATAATCCGCTGGTGCTTGATGGGTTGGACCTTACAGACGAAAGGATTCGTCTGTTCGTAACGGACCGGGATGAGAACGGACATATAATCCTGAATCGGATCCAGGTGTCAGAGGAACTGATCGGTACCGGGCAATCTCTTTCCCGTCTGTGGATCAATGGTTATCTCGGAGGTGTTCCGGAACTGATATGAGAAAAGTAATTGGGATAGTTGGTGAGGG
>DGRU01000147.1 GCA_002390025.1 Lachnospiraceae bacterium UBA4380 | reverse complement strand
ATTTTTCCGCCTTACGGCGGACACGGGCCGGCCGTGGGGCAGAGGGCGGCGTGGCCGCCTCTGCCCTGTTATTATGCCTGCCCCGATTCCCGGAGGATCAGGTCGGTGGGAACATAGATCGTCCGGTGCTCGCGGCGGTTGTCGGCAATGCGGGCCAGGAGAGATTCCGCGGCGATTGTGCCCATGCTCTGGGTGTGAATGTGTACGGTCGAGAGGGCGGGCGCATGAAACCGGGACTCGGGGGAGTCGTCAAAGCCCAGAATGGATATATCTTCAGGGCAGCGGACACCCAGACGCCGGAGGGAGCTGATGACGTTGATCGCGAGAAAATCGTTGGCGCAGACAAGGATCTGGGGAAAACCGGATTTTTTTTCAAAGATCCTGTACAGCTCATCTGTGTAGTCGGAAAAGCTTGCCGGGGCTTTGCCGGGGGGATAGTTGAGTATGGAATACGGCCGGACCGGCTCAAAGCCGAAATAACCTGCGGCAGAGATACAGGCTGAACCGCGTTCAAAAAAGGAGCGGCAATGCATCATATTGCCGATGAAGCCGACCGTAGTCTTTCCCTTTTCCGACATCTGTTTCAAAAAGGTGAAGATACCGCTGCGGTTTTCCATGAGCAGGATATCGGCGGGCAGCGGCTCCCTGCCGAAGCAGACAGGTGTATCGATCAGGAGCAGAGGCAGACCGAGCGCACACAACATGCGGCAGTATTCATAATTGAAGAGCTCAAAACAGAAGATGCCGGCGACTTTTTCGGGATCCATGCTGCCCGGAAGCTTCAGGGCGGAAATTTCCCCGGGGAGTACGCGATAAATAGTGAGACTGTAACCCAGAGAGGAAAAAATATGCTGCATCCGGTCCAGGGTCGTCACCGCGAAGTGAGAACCTCCGGGAACAGCGGCGGTAAGCATGGCGATCTCTTTTCTGGAGCCTGCCGGGAGGCCGGAGTCCTTTCCGGCCCGGGCAGGGAATGCCGGGCTGCCGGTAAAAGCGAACTGTTCACCTGTCCCTGCGGCGGCAGAAGAAAAGCCCGCAATGGAAAAGACAAGCGGGTCGGTAATATGGCGATAGCCCATTTCCACAGCTTTTTTCAGGATGAGCTCCTTAGTGCCAGCTGCAATGATGCCTGTGTTGTTGATTGCCTTGGATACGGTATTGCGGGAAAGACCGAGGGCATCTGCAATGTCCTGCATGGTCACTCTGTCGGACATGGGATATCTATCCTCCTGCTTGCTTCTGATGAATTTACTTTTTTTGTTATTCTCCTGAGATGATTATACAGAAGCTAAAATAATTCGTCAAATCTAACCCGGACTGATTTTTGACAAATGTAACAATTACGTTTGCCCACCTGCCATGGGATATATTTGGATGATATTGCGAAAAATGTATGGTTAAATGTGCCGTAAATGTAAAAATTGTATAAAATTTGTAATTGACACAGGCGCCCGCAAAAAATATAATAAGGACGTATATGTTACAAATGTTACATTTGTAAAAATTACGATTGCGATTGGACTGAGAAATCCGGAAACGGATCCGCAGAGAGCAGGCCGGATTGTGTGAAAATTGACAGGCAGCAGCGTTCGAAAAGTCACAGGTAAACAGATTTACGGATATGGATAAAAAAGAGACGAGAGGGACTCTGGGAGCAGCTCGCAGAGCAGAAAAAGAAGGCTTGGCCATGATCCCGCCGCAGGACAGGCCGGTATATCATCTGACGCCGCCGACAGGCTGGATGAATGATCCGAACGGTTTTTCCTTTTACCGGGGATCCTATCACATGTTTTTCCAATATAACCCCTACGGAACCAGCTGGGACACCATGCACTGGGGGCATGCCGTGAGCAGAGACCTGCTGCGGTGGGAATACCTCCCCGCCGCGCTGGCTCCGGACAGAGAATATGACTGCGGCGGGTGTTTTTCGGGCTGTGCGGTCACGCTGCCGGATGGCAGGCAGCTGCTCATGTATACAGGCCTGACTCCGGATGACAGGAACCCGGGAAAGCGCAATGATTCTGACCGCGCGGCAGCTACCGGACAGAATTCTTTCCACCAGGTCCAGAACCTTGCGGTCGGGGATGGCAGGGATTATGAGAAATACCAGAGAAATCCTGTGATCGGGGCGGATCAGATCCCGGAGGAATGCACGCCTTATGATTTCCGCGACCCCAAGATCCTGGTCCGTCGGGACGGGTCTTATCTGGCCATGGTGGCCGGCCGGGGCCGGGACGGGCTTGGACAGATCTTTCTCTATCGAAGCCGGGACTGCTTTTCCTGGGAATACTGGAAACCGCTTATAAAAAACCCCGGGCGATTCGGCCGCATGTGGGAATGCCCGGACCTGTTTGAACTGGACGGGAAGTGGTTTCTGATGGTGAGTCCGATGGAGATGCAGGAGGAGGAACCCAAGTACCACAACGGACACGGAAACATGATCCTCGCGGGAACCTTCGATGAAGAAAGCGGAGAGTTCTCGTGGGACTATGACCAGTCGATCGACTACGGAATTGATTTCTACGCGGCCCAGACCCTGCTGACGGAGGATGGCCGGAGAGTCATGATCGGCTGGATGCAGAACTGGGCGGCCATAGAAATGAGAAGGGAAAATGCCCGCTGGAACGGCCAGATGAGCATGCCCAGGGAGCTTTCCTTTCATGATGGAAGACTTTATCAGTCGCCGGTCCGCGAGATCGCAGACTATTACGAAAGCGAGATCTTTTATAAAAAGGTTCCTGTGTCGGGAGAGATGAGCCTTTACGGCGTGGAGGGCAGGACCATTGATCTGGAAGTCACTGTGAGCCCCATGCAGGACCAGCCTCTGTTCCGCAGCTTCTCCATATGGTTTGCCATGGATGAGAAGAACCACACTGCCCTGGAGTTTTTCCCGGCAGAGGGCAGGGTCTATATCGACCGGACCTTTGCGGGATCCGGAAAGGCGGTCATCCACAGGCGGGACTGCCGGGTGCCGGAGAGCAGGGAAGGACATCTTTCGATCCGGATCCTGCTGGACCGCTACAGCGCTGAGATCTTTCTCAATGACGGACGCTATGTCATGACGGCGATCCTGTATACGGACCTGTCGGCTGAAAGGATCTCCTTCCAGGCAGACGGAAAGGCGGTCATCGACGTATCAAAACGCCTGATCCGCATGTGAGTATTCAAAATTATAAAAACGGTATCAATTAATTGCCATGTTCCGCCCGGAAACATCCAAAAGGCGGGAAGGCAATGTTTCAGGGCTAAAGCCCGAGAAGGGAGGAACTCAATGATGAAACACTTTAGGAAAGCTGCGGCGGCGGCGCTCGCTGCGGTGCTGGCTGCAGGACTTCTGGCAGGCTGCGGCGGCGGCTCCGCATCAGGCGGATCCGAAGGCGGCAGTGAGGGCGGTGCCGGCATCACCATCTTCAATTCCAAGATGGAGATCCAGGACAAGCTCGAGGAGAAGGCAGCTCAGTATTCCGAGGAGAAGGGCGTACCGGTAGAGGTCTATTATTCTTCCGACACCGTTGCGGCACATCTGGCGACCAGATATTCCTCAAATGAGCCCTACACCATCTCCATGGTCGACGCCAAGGACGTCTATGCGCTGGCAGCCGAGCACGCGCTCGACCTCAGCGACCAGGAATGGGTGG
>DGRU01000064.1:36356-43029 GCA_002390025.1 Lachnospiraceae bacterium UBA4380 | reverse complement strand
AGTCGTGTGAGGCTTCACAATACATCAAAATCAATGTATATTTCTCAAGAAAGAGTGTTGTATGTAATCCAGAATCAGGAGGCCGATCCATTTATGATGACAAAAGCAGACAAGTATCTTGTAGATGATATAAAGAACATTCTGGACAACGGCTATATGGATGAGAATCCGAGGCCCCGATATGAGGATGGAACTCCCGCCCACACGATCAGTGTGAATCATGTGATGCGGAAATATGATCTGTCAAAGGGGGAGTTCCCGATCTGCACGCTGCGCTACCAGGCCTGGAAGACGGGTATCCGGGAGATATTTACGATCTATCAGCATCCCACCAATGTGCTGTCGGAGATGAAGGAGTACGGTGTGACCTGGTGGGATCCGTGGGATATCGGCGACGGGACGATCGGGCAGCGCTACGGAGCGACAGTCAAGCGCTATGATCTGATTCACAATCTGATTGAAGACATCAAAAAGGACCCCTATGGCAGGCGAAAAGTGGTCTCTCTCTGGCAGGAGACAGATCTGCATGAGACACCCGGCCTTGCGCCCTGTGCTTTTCTTACCATGTGGAATGTGCGCGGCAAGTATCTTGATATGAGCATGATCCAGCGCAGCGGTGATATGCTGACAGCTTCGGGTGCCGGCGGAATCAATGAGATCCAGTATGCGGCTCTTTTAATGATGATCGCCTGCGTGACCGGCCTGGAGCCCGGTGTTTTTACCCACTTTGTCGCCAATGAGCAGATTTATGACCGTCACATCGATAACGCGCACGAGATGCTGCGGCGTGCTGAGGAGCTGGCTGTGCAGGACAGTGGCAGCAGCATTGACAGTCCCAAAGACAATTCTGGTGAAATCAGGCAGCCCGTCCTCCTTCTCCACAAGGAGAAAGGATGCAGCTTTGAAGAAATCACCATCGATGATTTTGAGATGCGCGACTATGCACCTATGAAGCCGCAGCTGAAATTCGAGCTGGGAATCTAAACGCTGCTGAATAAAAATACCGCCAGCCAATCAATCATTTGATGATCAGCTGACGGTATTTTCTTTTCGTTATCAGAATCCAAAAATAATTGAACTCAGAACCTGAATTGTTGAAATCTGAACTGACAGTTTCTACTCAGCGCCGAAAACTGTCCCGATCAGAACTGGAACTGGGTTGGATAGGCATAGACCTTGTAATCAGCGACATCCGCGGCGGTGAGGTCTGCGACATCGGCAAAAGAGGATGCGGAGAAGCCAATTTTGTCTCCCGCCGCCAGGTCTCCATCGAGATAGGTGTAGATGTTGCCGATAAAGTCCCCATTTTCATCGTAGAGAAAAACGACGACTTCCACCATGGATCCGTCTTCGTCGGTTGTATTCTCTACCCTGCCGGTCACTTTGATTCCGCCGTATTCTTCGTCTGAAATCGTCACATCACTTGTCTCGTAGCGGATGCAGTCTACAGTGGCTTCCTCCACATCGACATGGGGAACCACCTTTAAATCGGAAGAAGGCTTCTCATCAAGTGTACTCTCCTCAAAATACCAGCCTGTCTCACCGGGTTTAAGAACCTGCGGATATACGGAGACCATACTCAGGCTCTCAACAAGATGCCCATCTGCATCTTCAAGGTCCATCGTTCCGGATTCCAGGTACAGATTTACGCTTCCTGTATTCTCCACCGGGACAGCAATCTGCGCCCATACTGAACCGATGCTGTCCTCTGAAACAAGGACCTTTCCCTCTCCTGTTTCCCAGGCTGCCCCCTGAACACTATTCTCATTCGTGGTTTCTTTGTTATTTTCTGCAGCTGCATCAGAATCCCCTGTTTCATCTGATTCTTCTGTTTTTTCTGCTTCTGTTTCTTCTGCTGCTGCTTTTTCTACTGTCTCTTCCTGCGCGTCGGGTTCTTCGGTTTTGTCTTCCTTTTCTGCATCTGCCGGATCATCCTGGTTCTCTGCGTCCGCTGACTCTTCCACAGCAGTCTCTTCCGCAGCGGCACCTTTGTTTTCACTCTGAGGTTTTGAACTGCCTGAGCCTGAGCCGGCTGCAATCATCAAAAACAAATAAACCACAGTGATCACGCCTGCGATAATGAACTGCTTTTTCGTGTGCAGGACTGAAAACAGATACACCACACCAAAAGCAAAAGAAAGAAATCCCCAGATTACCAGGTCTTTATAGGATCCTGCCATCACCTGTGAGTAAAGCAGGTTCAGGTACATCAATACTGCAGCGACGATCATCGGTGCTTTTTTCACAGTCTTTCTTGCTACCAGAACAATCAGTCCGGCAACCAGCAGGTTGATCGCACACATAAAACCTGCGGAGCCGCCGACTTCCCCGTTATCAGAGAGTGCATTTCCGAGCCCTGCCGCACAGGACTGAAACGCGACCATAACAAAAAGAATAATTGAAAGGATGCCCAGCACTGTTCTGGCAACCACCCACTTGGGACCTCTCTCCGGAGAATTGCCCGGCACTCCGCTGTTCACAGGACCAGGGACAGTGGTTTCAAAAGTGTTTCTATTGTCCATTTCCATAAATACATCTCCTCCCGTTTCCATTTCCTCTTTCATACAGCATAGGCATGCATCGTATCGTCCACAGCAGCCAGTGACTAATTATAACAATTCCTTCTTTGTTTCGTTCCCACCGCTATGGTGGGAACATAGCAATTGATGAACTGCTATAATCACTAAAAAACGGCCAGGTATATGTGCCTGACCGCTTTTCTCTACCATATATTTGTTCAGTTTGTTATATTTGTTGATTCCGCTCCCTGTCAGGGGCAGAAACCGGTTGTCGTATCAATCGTTTTGTATCTCTTCGGAACCGCGCAGGAGGGGCTGCCCGTTGCGGGCGAGGAGGCTGTTGATCTCGGGAATCTCGTATATTCTGGCGCTGATGGCGGAAATGAAAACTGCATCCCTGGGAAAGCGCGCATAGAGGGGCGACATTCCGTAAATCTTCAGGGCGCGCTGGGTCTCCAGCAGGGAGAAGCCGGCGCCCAGGCAGAGCTTGAGGATCGTGTCCCGCTGGCGGGTATGTTTTTCCCCGGAGATCAGCTTATAGCCGTAACCCTCTGAAAGATCAGCCCGCAGAAAGATTTCCTGAAACCGAAGACCTTTTTCTCTGACACATTCCCGCATATAGGTCGAAAAAGGATTCTCCTGTGTGAAGACGTCCTCTGCATTTGCTTTGACGTATTCCCCAATAGAATCGGGTTTCGTTTTTTTCAAAATATTGGTCAGGGTGTTGGTTGTTTTTTCCATCTTCATCTCCCGCGTTGCGAATGGATCGTGCTGTACAGCAGTTGTCTGTAAGTGATTATACACTGTCTTCCTGCAAAAAAGATAGAAGGAGCTCTTCTCGACACATTTTCTACAATCATATCTTTCATGTTATACTAAAGCCATGTAATCTGCACGCATCCGCGCGGTCCGGTACACATTTCTGCGGCGGGCATGAAACCAACTTTGGAACATACGCAGCCGCGCGGTCCGATCCGCAGGTACATCTACAAATCTCCGGAGCTTTTCCGGACACAATCCGGATTTTTGTTTGGAGGGTTTTTAATGACAACAACTGATGCATGTATATTGTCCTGCTACCAGGAGATTGCAGTACTCAATGTGCAGCATGGCATCACACTTGTACAGCACACTGCAACCGGGATCGTCTATGTGAAAAAAATCCTGGAAACCTATAATGCAGATGTCTACCGCTATCTACAGCAGCACCATGTGAAAGGGACGCCCGAAATTGTAGAGATCGCAGAGCAGAACGGGCGTCTGACCGTCATAGAGGAATATATCAGCGGGCAGACCCTGCGCACAATTCTCGACAACGGCAATATTTTTACAGAGGATACTGCCGTCACCATTGTTGAGGAGCTGTGCCGGATCCTGATGGAACTGCACAGTGCAGATCCGCCGATCCTGCACCGGGACATCAAGCCTTCCAACATCATCCGGACAGCTGACGGAAGCATCCGGCTGCTCGACATGAATGCCGCCCGGCAGGTAAATCCGCAGAAAAAGGAAGACACACAACTGATCGGCACCGTGGGATACGCAGCCCCCGAGCAATACGGCTTCGGCGCCTCCAGCGTACAGACAGATATTTATGCTGTCGGCGTCCTCCTTAATGAACTGGTGACCGGTACTCTCCCCAAGGAAAAAATGACCCGCGGGAAGCTGGGGAAAATTGTCAAAAAATGCACGCGCATCGATCCCAAAGACCGCTACAGATCCGTGAAAGAGCTTCTGAGCGCGCTTGCCTCCTGCCGCAGCCACCCTGACGATTATGAGAGCAATATCTACAGAAACAACTTTATGATTCCGGGCTTCCGCAGCAAAAAGCCCGTGAACATGCTCATCGCAATTTTCATCTATGCCTTTGCATTCTACGTCTGCAAGGATTTTACAGCCGAGAGTATAGCCCCCGGTATCGAGACCTGGATCGAGAGAATCATTTTATTCTTTTTCACCTTGCTTATGATGCTGTTTACCGGCAACTATCTGGACATCTGGTCCTTCATGGGAATCAGCCGGATCCGGAATGCGTGGCTTCGCTTCCTCGCTGTCCTGGCCTTCGACGCCCTCCTGGCCGCGATCATGCTTGTCATCATGATCTTTGCCGCACTCATTATGGGCGCCTATCATTTTGTTTCCTAGATCTGCGCATGACCGGCCTCCCCCGCAGGTTTAATTCGTCCAAACATAAAGAAGAATAAGAAAGCCAGGCTGGCCGCATCGTCAATTTCACGGTGCGGCAGCCTGGCTTATCTATCGGAATTCGATTGGATTTTGTTTCCCGGGACACCTGCCCCGGTTTACTCGCTGATCATCTCTTTATATTTCTTGATGACGTCCACAATGATGTAGGAAATATCGTTTTTTGAGGTGTCGTAGAAGAGATCATAATTCTCCGGAACGCCCCAGGTCCTGCCTGTATGTTTTTCATAATAGGCCTTGCGGGAAGTGTCCTTGCGCTCGGTCAGAGCTTCGCACTCCTCCTGACTGAGTCCCTGCAGACGGCAGGTTCTGGCGATCCGCTGTTTGAGAGGCGCAGAGATAAAGATACTGAGCACTTTGTGTCCGGCCTTGCGGAGCGCTTCGTCCGCGCACCTCCCGACAAAAACAGCGCTCTCCTTCTCCGCCAGCTGCCGGATCACCTCCTGCTGAAGTTCAAACACCGTTTCTTCCATCGTGTCTTCAACGACCGTTTCCTGTTTCTCATACAGGAAGGGGTTCTGGATCATCTCGTCCATTTCCTGAATGTGCTCGATCTTTAAGTCGCCGCGCTGCGCAGCAAGGAGTATCAATTCATTGTCATAGTAGGATAGCCCCAGACGGTTGGAAAGGTACTCGCCAATCTTATGTCCTCCGCTGCCGAACTGCCTGCCGATTGTAATCATGACTCTATTCATCCGCGCCCTCCTTTCCGGTGCCTCATGTCTCTTCTGCTGCTCTCTGAATCAAAACTCTCCTGCGAGTCTTGCGGGCCTGATAGGAATGTATGATTGATGGTTTTATTTTATCAAATCCACAGCCATACATCTATAACAACTTTAAAGGACATTTTTAAGTGTTTTTATGTGACGTTTTATGTCGCCGGGCATTGCTGCTGACCGCCGGCGCATACAGAAAATCCTGTCCGTTCTGCAAGACAAATGAGGAATCCCCCATCTCCGCAATACAGGCAAAGTTCAGTTCCTTCATTCCATCCGACAGCGCATGTCTTCTCTCTTTAATGATTAAATAGTTTTTTAATTAGTCAGAATTCACTGTTAATTATCAAATTTTTGCCTTTAAAGTCATTGCTACAAACCATAAGTCGCTGCATGGTATGATCAAAACATAAAATACCGACACGGGTTTTGACAAAGACAACAGAAAGATCAACAAAGGATGAAAAGGAGGAGAAAGAGTATGTCCGGAGAAGGAATGATTATCATTGTAGTTGCATTTTTGGTTCTCGGTGTCTTAGTTGCCGCAAATAGCGCCCACACCAATGAACTTATCAAAGAGGGAAAAGCAATCAAAAGAGAGACTGAGTTTTATAAAAACGAGGAATTCTTCACCGCTGCCATTCCCGCGAACACAGCCATCGAAAAGATCAGCCAGGTGAATGTGAACGGAGTCAAGGCGGCTGCCGGCAGACTTCGCAGCGGTCACATCGGAGTGGCATTTGGATTTAAAGGATACTGGACTGCTGCTTTTGCTTATCTGGGAGCAAAGGACGAAAAAGCTCTTTACAGATTTGCCTTTACCGGGTGGAAAACAAGAAATGGAGGAGTATACGGATATTCCGAAATGAATATGCTGATCACGGCTGTCGAAAAGGCTCTCCTGGCCATCGACCCTGATGCCGTCGTGGAGACAAACAGAATGAAGGTTAAATCGAAGATGTCCATCCTGTGATTCCTATTAAGATCACTTTGCCCGACACAAGATTTTCCATCCGGATGTTTGTGAAATACGATTAGATAAAAAGGAGAAAACATGGAATACGCCATTTTTATTGCTGTAAGTCTGGTAATCGTACTGATCATCATGGCTATTCATTCCGCGCTGTATGCCGGGGCCATGAACGGAATCGAAGCGATCGAGGAAGCAAACCGGAAAAAATCCGGGAAGGATCAGAAATCTGCTCCGGAAAAGCTGCAGGACCGCTACAAGTA
>DGRU01000064.1:26432-36174 GCA_002390025.1 Lachnospiraceae bacterium UBA4380 | reverse complement strand
CGATGAAGAATAAACAGCAAATGCAGCAGCCCTGCTTTTGACACATGACCGCCCAAAGGCTCATTGCGAATAAATTGCCGATACTTTACTAATAAATGCTGCCGGACAGGGCATCCATGAGGCAGATGTGGAAGGTGCCGGTGCCTCCCTGTCTGCGCACTGTCTCCTCAAGGGCCTTCTCAGCGCAGGCATTCATCATGGCGCAGCATGCAGCGACGCTCAGCGCGGAATTCTCAACGGCAAGGAATGCGCCGAGGAGGGAGCTGAGCATGCAGCCGGTGCCGGTCACTCTGGACATCCAGGCTGTCCCGCCCTTTACTTCATAGAGGCGGGTTCCGTCGGCAATATAGTCGGTCTCGCCCGAAGCGACGACGATGGCGCCGGTCTTGCGGGCCAGGTCCATGGCGGAGCGGGCCGCATCGGGTGTCTCTGCTTCCAGGTCGTCCACGCCCCGGCCGGTATCGTGGCCGGTTGCGAGCGCCCTGATTTCCGCGGGATTTCCGCGGATGCAGGATGGCTTCACTGCCTTGATCAGTTCCAGGCATTTGCCGCGGCGGAATGTCGAAGAGGCACACCCCACGGGATCGATGACGATGGGGCGTTCTGTTCTCTCTCCTCTTTTTTCTCCATTTACCGTCTGCCCGGCTTTTTCAGAATTTTCTGCGTTTTCTGCAGTTTTTCTATTCCTTGATGCCAGGCCTGCCGCCATCATGGCGTCCAGGGATTCCGTAGCTCCCATGTTGCAGACAAGGGCATCGCTGACCGCCGCAAAATCGGCCATTTCCTCCGGATGGTGTGCCATGGTAGGGGATCCTCCGATGGCCAGGAGGGCATTGGCGCAGTCGTTTACGGTCACAATATTGGTGATGCACTGGACAACGGGACGTCTTTTTTCCACCAGAGCGTGAAGCCTCTGGGGCTGGCCCGGCAGGCACAACTCCTGCGCGTCCTTCCAAAGCTTCCTGGTCTGAGCCTCAATGTCGTCAGCCGCAAAAATACCGCTGACGATGGCAAAACCGGTCATCTTCCGGCCCTGCAGCCGGCGGATGTTATCCGCTGTGATCCCGCCGATGGCAACGACAGGGATGGATACGCTCTCACAGATCTGCTGAAAATATGCGGGGTCCATGGGCTTTGCGTCTTTTTTCGTCGAGGTACCGAAAACAGCACCGCTGCCGAGATAGTCCGCGCCGGCCTTCTCCGCAGCCTGGGCCTGCTCGACGGTTCTTGCTGTGACGCCGATGATGGCATCCGGGCCGAGGATTTCCCTGGCCTGCGATGCCGCCATGTCGCTCTGGCCCACATGCACGCCTTCGGCGCCGATCTTCTTTGCCAGCATGACATCGTCGTTAATAAGGAGCGGTACGCCATACCGGCGGCAGAGAGCAAGGATCTCCCTCGCCTCCTGCTCAAGCGCCTCGCCCTCGAGTTTCTTTTCCCTGAGCTGGACCATTGTGACGCCGCCCCGCAGGGCCGCCTCCACCTGCTGAGCAAGTGTCTGCCCGCGCAGCCAGCTCGTATCCGTGACAGCGTATAAAACACAGTCTTCCAGTTTCAAACCCATGATGCTCTCCAATTCATGTCTTACGTCTTTACACTCCCCGATTTCCAATGTTTTATCCACAGGAATTCGCAGGCGATCGATCACTCTGTTTTATCCCCGGGGGTGCGCAGGCGATCGTTTTTCTCCGTTTTATCCACAGGAATTCGCAGGATACCCGGTCACTCTGTTTTTCTTCAGGAGTGCGCAGGCGATCGTTCATTCTGTTTTTTTCAGGGGTGTGCTGACGATCGTTCACACTCTTTACTCGATTTCCTCACGCAGACGGCCGATCACACCGCGGCTCTGCAGTGCCAGTGTGATAATTGCCGCGATAATGGTTCCGCCTGCAGTACTGATGAGGAAGGGCACAACAAATGTAAAAAGCGCCGCGTTGGCGTTGCCCATAATTGCGGAGGCAATAGGGTAAGCCAGCATTCCGCCGATCACAGCTGTTCCGAATACCTCGCCGATCCATGCTGCGGGAAGTACTTTAAACTGCTTGTAGAGAAGTCCCGAAAGCAGTGCGCCGCACATGCTTCCCGGAAATGCCAGGAGCGTTCCCAGACCGGTCATATTGCGGATCACGCTGGCGATAAAGGCTGCTGCCAGTCCCCAGCCGGGTCCCAGAAAGACCGCGCACAGGACATTCACAAGGTGCTGAACAGGGGCGCATTTAGACCCGAAAACCGGGAAGGAAAACATGGAACCGACAACCGCCACAGCGGCAAAAATTGCTGTGAGTGCAAGTTTTTTTGTATTTACAGATTCATTATTCATTTTCGCTGTTTCTCCTCTTCCTGTAAAAAATTTTGTATGTCGGCGCATAAGCGCAAAAGATAAACGGGATACCAGTCAGGGTATCCCGCTTTTAAGGCGAAATCATTTCCCTTCGTTGGCATTATCCAAATCAGGTTACGGGTCGAGACGGATTCAGTCTCCTCTCAGCCGGCTTCCTGCCAGCTCCCCTCTTAATTAAAAGGATTTCTTTTTAAATGATTACCTTGTTCGTTAAAAAGATTACGCTGCTCGTTAAAAAAGATTGCGCTGCTCATCCTTTCACAGCAGATTATAAACAATGTGCGCAAACAATTCAACTGCAAAGTATTTACCAATAACGCCCCGATGACGCCCAATAACGCACCCGATAACGCCCAATAACGCACCCGATAACGCCCAATAACGCCCAATAACGCACCAATATCACGGCCGGATACAGGCACCAAAAAGGTTCTCTGCCGTAAGACGCCGGGGCTGGTTCTGAATGAGCCGGCTCCCATGACATTGTGTGTCATTGGAACCGTCCCAATGTCATTTAGATAAGGGGACCCCCTGTTTCCATAACAATAGTTTTATTTCAATCAGAGGTGAAATATCCTCTGATTTTTTTGCTTTTTTTAACAAAAAAGCTTGACAAAACAACAAAAAAATGCGGCGCGCCTCGATATATAAATCATTTTTTTTGGAGGTGCTGCTATGCAATATAATCCCACTGGCCCTGATCATATCAAGGAGTCCCTGATCTCTTCTATCCATTCTCTCATCCCTCGTAAAAAGGAATTTTTTATCAATCCAGATACTTCTTTTTCCAGGACGAGAAAAATATCGCTTGTTCAGACCATGCTTTTTGTTATGTGTGCTGCATCTGAAAATGTTGATACAGAGATGACTGATTTTTTCGGTGAAGAGGCTCTTCCTACAGCTTCTGCCATGATCCAGCGCCGTAATCAGATAAAGCCGGAAGCTTTTCGTGAGATTTTTCTGCATTTTACACAAAAAATGGCGTGTTTAAAAACTTTTAATGGGTATCAGCTCATTGGAGTGGATGGCTCCCGTATCAATCTTCCTTATAATCCTTCTGATCCATTCAGCCATATCAGTTGTATTAAGGGACGCAAAGGTATAAACCAGGTTCATCTGAATTCTTTTTATGATCTGTTAAATGATACATTTCTGGACGCCGAACTACAGGGTATACGGGAATTGGATGAAAAGATTGCTTTCTGCAGGATGCTCGGTAGGCAGAAGGATTCAGGCAGAAAACAGATCTTCATAGCGGACAGAGGTTATGCCTCATACAACGTCCTGGCCCATGCCATACACAATAAACAGCTTTTCCTGATCCGTGTTACGGAAACCTTTGCAAGATCCATATGTAAAGGGCGGGAACACTGGCTGGAGAATGTGACCGAAGACGAAGATATGACCGTTCATATCGGACGCAGAAAGACAAAAACGAATTATCAGCTGCAATATTACCACTATTTACCCAAAAACCGTCGCTATGATTTTATCGAACCGGGTTCTGATGATGTCGAAGCATTACGGCTGCGTGTTCTGAAATTTCCTGTCGGAGAAAATTCTTATGAGTATATCGTTACGGATCTTCCAAAGTACGCATTCTCCATGCAGACGATCAAAAAGCTTTATCACCTTCGATGGAATCATGAGGTGGCATACCGGCATCTCAAATATGCGGGAAATATGGTCCATATCCACTCTCTGAAAAGAGATTTTCTCTTTCAGGAGATCTATGCAAAGCTGATCATGTATAATTTCTCGTCATTCGTTGCAGCTTCTGTCGGGGATAATAAAAAAGAAACAGAAAAATATACCTATGTATTGAACCATACTCAGGTACAAAAGAATTGTATCCGCTTTTTAAGCGGCAGGATAAAAGACGCAGCAAACATGATATGCAGGTACATGGTACCAGTCCGACCGGGCCGTAAGTTCAAAAGAAATCTAAGGCGCCAGTCGGCTGATACGCTAACCTACCGATAAACTCAAAACAATAAAACACCTTTCAGTAGGCAGTCTCCCCAGACTGTCTGTTTGCCTTTTCCAAAAATAAGATTTTTGGCCGTAAACCCGAGAACTGGCTGTGTTCCGTTTGAATTTACCTTATCCTGAATAATACACTAATTTTTCCTGTTTTCATACCTTAATGACATTGGAACCGTCCCCCTGACAACCCCGGCCATTGTGTGTCATTGGAACCGTCCCCCTGACAACTCCTCGACAACTAAAAATCACCCCTGTCCGGAAATGTAAACAGGGGTGATATCTAGTGAAAAGATTATTTACCGGCTTCGAGCAGGTAGCGCTGGACGCTGGTGACTGCATTTGCGCCGTCTGCGACAGCCGTCACGACCTGGCGGAGCTGCTTTGCGCGGACATCGCCTGCGGCGAAAACGCCGGGGATGCTGGTCTCGCAGGTCTCGCCTGCCACGATGTAGCCGCCCGCATTGGTCTCGATACCGGTTCCGACGAAACCGGAACGGGGAGTGATGCCGACTGCAATGAAGACACCGTCGGCGTCGATGACGCGCTCGGACTTGTCATATTTGTTGACTACGGTCACGGAGGTGACTTTTCCGTCGCCGCCGTCGTTGATGGACTTGAGGTTGGAATCCCAGACCATTTCTACATTGGGAAGGGCAAAGAGTGCAGTCTGAAGGGTCTTCACCGCGCGGAGTTCGTCGCGGCGGTGAACAACATAGACTTTCTCGCAGCCGCGTGCCAGGAAGATGGCATCCTCGACAGCGACATCGCCGCCGCCGACCACGACTGTGGTCTTTCCGCGGTAGAAGGCGCCGTCACAGGTTGCGCAATAGGAGACGCCGTGTCCAGCGAGTTCTTCCTCGCCGGGAACGCCGAGATGGCTGTGGGAAGCGCCGGAGGCAATGATGACTGCCTTTGCCTCGAAGGTGCCCTCGTCGGTCATAACCTTCTTGACATCACCGGTCAGGTCAAGACCTTCTACTGCGGCGTTGACGACTTCCGCACCCAGCTTCTCTGCATGATCGGCCATCTTCTGTGCCAGATCCATGCCGCTGATACCGGGAACGCCGGGGTAATTATCAATTTCATAGGTGTCGATAATCTGGCCGCCGTTCACGAAGTTCTCCTCGATCAGAACATAATCGAGCTCCGCGCGTGCGGCGTAGATGGCGGCGGAGAGGCCGGCAGGACCCGCGCCGATAATGATCAAATCATGCATGTCATTCTCCTTTGTGGTGTTTCTGCCTTCCGGGGATCAGGCATTTGCCTCGAATTTTGCCTTCATGGCTGCCTTCGGGATTGCGCCGACAACTTCGTCGACCACTTTGCCGCCCTTGAAGAACTTCATGTTGGGGATGCTCATGATGCCGTACTGTGCTGCGATCTCGGACTCATCGTCAACATTGATCTTGCCGACTTTGATCTTGCCGTCAAACTCGTCTGCGAGCTTGTCGATCACGGGGGACATCATCTTGCAGGGGCCGCACCAGTCAGCGTAGAAATCTACGAATACGGGGATGTCGCTGTTGAGAACTTCAGTTGCAAAATTATCAGCTGTGAATGTATGGACCATAATGTACCTTTCCTTTCTTCAAAATCTTATCATTTACTTTGGTTTTTGGTTATCTGCCTGATTCATACAGGCAGTTGTCTTACGGTAGATGGATCCGGCCCGCATGACCTGCAAGCCTGTCCTGAAAAATATTTTACTAAAATGTTTTACAATAACCGCTTCTACTATAACTGCTTTTACTATAATCGCTTTTACATTAACTGTTTTTTAATAACTGCCTTTACAGTCCAAATAGTGTTACTTGCTATTTGATTGTGTACAATTTAATTATACACAACTTCCGTTTCTTGTCAACACTTCATTTTATGATTTTTTAAATGATTTTTTGATCATAAAGGGATAGATCATGAAGGGATAAGGGCACCCTGCATGGATTCATCTGCCGCAAATTCCAGGGCGTCTGCATCCTCCCTGTCGAAGGGGAAATGCACGGTAATTGTGGTCCCTTTGTCCGGCGCGCTTTCCATTTCAACGGTGGCATTCTGGACCTGGGCGGCATGTTTGACGATGGAGAGGCCGAGTCCGGTACCTCCCAGGGTACGGGAGTGGCTCTTGTCTACGCGGTAAAATCTCTCAAATACGCGGTCCTGTTCTGCCTCGGGAATTCCGATCCCGGTATCCGAAAAGGAGATAAGGGCATCCTTTTCCTCTTCCCGGATCGTCACAAAGACGTCCCCGCCGTCATGGTTATATTTTACGGCATTATCACACAGGTTGTAAAACATTTCCCTGATCAGATAGTCCGAGCCGACGACGCGGACAGGAAGGCAGGAGCCGTCTTCCCCGCAAGGGGCCTGCAGGGTAATGGAAATACCGCGTTTGTCCGCGGCAGGCTGCAGAATGTCGATCGTGTCCTGCGCGGCTTTCACGATATCCACTTTCTCTGTGGTAGTGTGGATCGCGCCCTCATCGAGCTCGGAGATCCGGATAATATCATTGACCAGTGCGATGAGGCGCTGGCTTTCCCGATAAATATCACCGGCAAACTCGATCATTTTTTCCTCATCGCAGAGTCCGCTGCGCATGAGTTCCGCAAAGCCATTGATCGATGTCAGGGGTGTCTTTAATTCATGGGAAACATTGGCCGAAAACTCGCGGCGCATCCTTCCCTGTTCCTGCGCCTGCTGCTCCATCGCCTCCCGGCGGAGCTGTTCTCTCTCCACAGCCTGGCTGGCAATCTCCTCTTTCTGTTCCTCAAAACGTTCCACCAGCTGCTGCAGCTCCGGATAGGGGTTGGACTCAGGAAGGTCATCCAGATCCATTTCATTGATCGGCTGTGCGATGGTTTTGGCGATCCGAAAAGCGATCAGAGCAGAAATAAGAATCAGTACCAGAATCGTCACGGAAATCATAAAGCTGACAACGGATAAAGCCCGCCGCACAGCACTGACCGGGCGCGAGAGGCGCACGACTGTTCCGTCCCCGCACAGGAGTCCGTAATACATTGTCTGTGCCCTGCCCGACGAAGACCTACGGATTCCGCTTCCGCTCCCGGTCTCCAGCGCCTGGTGCACTTCTTTGAATCCCCCCTGATTGGCGGTCAGGTCCGGATAGTCGCTGTCATACAGGACACTTCCGTCCGCTCCGATCCATGTGATGCGGTTTTTGGTGTCCAGGCTCTCAAGGTACTCGATCCCGCCGATCATTACGCCGCTCTTCACGCAGGAAGCCTCTCCCCGCAGGGTCTCATAGGCATCATCGATGGTCTGTCTGTACTGCAGGCAGAAAAAAATAGCGCCGGAAATCAAGAGGACCATGACCCCCAGCAGGAAGGTGTAGGAGAATATTTTTTTAGTCATACTTTGAAAAATCCTCCTCTCCCTTGAGGATCCGGGGCAGGCCGCAGCACACCCGGATGACTGTGTCCGCCCGCTCTGCCAGAAGGCATGCCAGCCGTCCCGCAGCCTCCCGGTTACGTCTCTCTGCCGGGTCAAGGGGAACGACACCCCCGCCGACTTCCGTCGCGATCACGACTTTTTTCTCTGCAAGCCTATCTGCGAGAGTCCGGAGCTGTTCTGCGCTCAGATCCGCTGCCAGATCCTGGACGTCCCGGACTGCAGAGGCCTCGAACTCCGCCTCATCCCAGCCGAGGGCTTCCATGATATATTCCTGTTTTCCCGCAAACAGCGGGCCGGTCACAAAAATCATTTTTTCGTCTCTTTCCTATCTGCTGTCCGGACTTCAGTACATCCGGCAGTCCGCAGACCACTTCCACGACGAAGTCTGCCCGGGCGGCCAGTTTCCTGTTGAGAGCCGCGAGCACGCGCAGGTATGTGAGCGTCTCTCCCTCGTACTCTTTTCCGCCGGAAAAAACTTCGTTTGTCACGATCGTCAGGTGGCTGCATTGTGCGCGCAGGCTGTCAATGTCTGCCGCGATCCGCTCCGACAGGACTGCACTGAGTTCATCTGTGTGCAGTTCTGCGCCGTCGTCTGCCTGCGTCAGCTCTGCGCCGAACAGTTCGTTGGCGGCAAGATTCCCCAGATCCTCGAGCAGGACATTGCTGTTTTCAGGAAGACGGACGGCACCTGCATTGCGGTAGCATTCAATCGTCTCAAAGCCGAGGTCCCTGCGCATGGCGTGGTGGCGGGCAATGCGCGCCTGTGCCTCCGCCCCGAAGGGCTCCATGGTCGCCATATAAATCCTCGGGCCGTCCCCTTTCAGCGACAGCACGTGCCGCTCCGCATAATCACTTTTTCCGCTGGCGCTTCCGCCGATCACCAAAGTAAACAAACTCCGCTCCCTGCCGCAACAGGCATGTGGTTCGATGGTTTTCTTTTTTTCAAGTGTCTTTCAAAAAGTGTACATCGAATTTACAACTGTTTATCAAATCTTATCAGAGAGATGTAAAAAGGAAAATCCCGTAATAATTTCCGATCACATATCCCAGGGTGCCGACCAGGATCGCCGGGAAGATCAGGGTGTGCCAGCCCTTGGCGATGGCAAAGGCCGCTGCCGTCGTCGGGCCTCCGATGTTGGCATTAGAGGCGACCGTGATCTCCTCAATGGAATACCGGAAGAGTTTTCCGAACACCAGTGAAAAAACAAGGTTCATGAAGACAATGATCGCCGCGAACAGAAGGAGGAGCGGGGCGTCCCTGATGATCAGCGCGATCGAGGCCGGCGCTCCGATGACCGCGAAGAAAATGTGGATCAGAAAGGTCCCGATCTCCTGGGCGCCGGAGATATTGCCGAAAAAGTTCGGGAAGAAGGTGGCCAGCGCTGTGGTGATGGTCGTGATCAACAGGTACTGATTGCCCAAAAGCCCCCGCAGAAGGGAGATTGCAAATCCGTCGCCCGCAATGGCTCCATCAAAAAAGCCTGCAAGCATTTTGGAGACCGCGACGATGATGCAGGCCGCCGCAAAACCGGTTGCCAGATCCGCCAGGGAAACCGGGCGGGCCTTCCAGTACTCTGCCGCCCTGGATTTATGGGTCTGGTGGTGTTTTTTTACCTCTTCCAGTTCTTCCCTGGACGACTCAATCCGCGCGCGGCGGTCGATAATGGGATGCCTGTAATGCCTGAAGATCCATCCGGAGGCAGGTAGTGCGGCCAAAACGAAAAAGTAGAGAACCATGAGCAGATTATCGGCGACGATGGAGGCGGAAACCAGATCCTTTCCGGCTCCTGTGGCATCTGCCATGGCAACCAGGTTGACGGATCCGCCGACATAGGTGCCGACGAACATGGCCAGGGCGGATTTTGCCTCTGCTGCGCCGATCCTGTTTTTTAAGAGCATATAGGCCAGGACTCCGCCAGCGGCAGTGCCCAGGCTGGCCAGCAGATAAATGCCGAACATCCTGCCGCTCTCCCGCCAGATTTTGCGAAAATCCGCCTGAAACAGAAG
>DGRU01000064.1:21254-26307 GCA_002390025.1 Lachnospiraceae bacterium UBA4380 | reverse complement strand
GGGATGATGCGAAGGTTGGCCAGGGCCATGGCAAAAACGAGACAGAGCACGCAGGCGGACACTCTGGCCGCCCACAGAAAGCGCTGTTCGAGTCGGATGGAAACTGCGGCAATCACAACCAGGATTGCAAACAGCATCCAGGTATTTTCAGCTGAAATCAATGTTGACATATGCGGGTCAATGACCTCCAATCTACAGGTTATGGGAATCTCCCGGGAAGGTTGAGACACTGGGGACGGTTCTGGCTGTCCCCAGTGTCCCGAACCGTCCCCAATGTCCCACCTTCCCCCTTAAATCAACCGATTCTGCCGCTGCGGATGCAGGAGGCGAGTTCCTTTGCGTAATAGGTCAGGAGGACGGAGGCGCCTGCGCGGAAGACAGAAACCGCTGCTTCGCACATGACTTTTTCTTCGTCGATCCAGCCGTTTGCGGCGGCTGCCTTGATCATGGCGTATTCTCCGCTCACGCTGTAGGCTGCGACGGGGACTTCTACTTTCTCACGTACGTCACGGACAATGTCGAGGTAGGACATGGCGGGCTTGACCATGATGATGTCTGCTCCTTCCTCCACGTCGAGAAGGGCTTCGCGGATGGCCTCATGACGGTTGTGGAAGTCCATCTGGTAGCTCTTGCGGTCGCCGAAAGAGGGCGCGGATCCTGCCGCCTCGCGGAAAGGCCCATAGAAGGAGGATGCATATTTGACTGCATAGGACATGATGGGTGTTGTGCTGTGTCCGGCAGCATCGAGGGTCTGGCGGATGGCGCGCACGCGGCCGTCCATCATGTCGGAGGGCGCCACCATGTCCGCGCCTGCCTCTACATGGGAGAGGGCGGTCATGGACAGCAGTTCCAGGGTCTTGTCATTGTCGACGTCGCATCCGCACAGCATACCGCAGTGGCCGTGGGAGGTGTATTCGCACATGCAGACATCCGTGATCAGGTAGAGATCGGGGAAATCTTTCTTTGCCCTGCGCAGTGCCCGCTGGACAATGCCATCTGCGCTGTAGGCCTGGGAGCCGATCTCATCCTTGACGGCCGGGATGCCGAAAAACATGACTTTATCGACACCGGCGTCCGAAAGCCGGATCAGTTCCTCTTCCATGCGGTCGACTGTATATCTGTACTGTCCCGGCAGCGCCGAGATCTCTTCGACGGTATTTTCCCCGTCCATCACAAACATCGGATAGATCAGTGAAGCGGGGTCAAGTCTGGTCTCGCGCACCATGCGCCTCAATGTGTCGCTTCCCCGAAGCCTTCTGGGTCTGATCGTCAAATCCATATTTTTTCCTCCTTCTGATCATGTTCTCTTCCTGTCCTGTTTTTGATTCAGAATCTGCTGTTTTATAATGCCTGTTTTATGATGTCTCTTTTTATGTTTGTTTTTTTATGGTTCTTTTATGATTTCCGGTCTTCCGCAGCGCACTGCACGACTGCATCCAGAAGGGCGTCGAGAGTGGCTTTCTGTGCCATCCGGGTCTCCATGCCCTGGGCCTGTGCGGCCGCCCTGGTCTGGCGTCCTATGCAGACTGCCTTGATCCGGGACAGGTCCGCGCCTTTCATCACTTCGCCAAAGCCCCGCACTGTGGACGCGCTGGTAAAGACGGCGTAGTGAATCTCGCCTTTTTCAATCTGTCCGCGGGCATCGATGATTCCCCGGGTCACATATTCTGTCGTATAGGTAGGAATATCCAGAAGTTCAATGCTGCCGGCTTTTTCCAGTTCTTCGATCAGCTCCCTGCTGCCGATGGCGGCGCGGGGGATCAGGACGCGGACGTGGGGTTCGGGGATTGGAGAATCCCCCGTCAAATCAGTTTCCCGTCTTGTCTCCTGACGGATTTTCTGTGCAAGTTCCCGGCCAAGCGTCTCTCCGTCGTAGACAGAAGGCATGAAATCGTGGCGGATTCCGTACTGGCGGAGCTTCTTGGCACTGCCCTCTCCGATCACGGCAAAGCGTATGCCCGCCAGGGCGCGGATATCATGGTCTGTCAAAAACCAGTCCATAAAAATACGGACACCGGTGGGGGATGTGAAAACCATCCAGTCGATCCTGCCGCCGGTCCAGGGACCGGAGGACCTGTCCGGGTCTGTTTTAAAACAATTCTCCAGCAGGGGATTGGGCTGGATCGGCACCGTCTCGATCGCGGGCATCTCCAGAACCTCGGCTCCCATTTTCCGCAGGCGCGCGGCCATGCCGGAGATCAGCTCCTTGGGCCTGGTGAGCAGGATCTTTTTGCCCGCCAGGGGGAGTTTTTCCGCCCAGGCAAAAGATTCCGCCAGGCGGCAGACCTCTCCGACGACTATGATCGCCGGTGCCTCGATCCGTGCCCGGTCTGTTTCCTCTTCCAGTGTGGAGACCGTCGCCAGGACCCGCCTCTGTCCGGCTGTCGTTCCTCTTTCCAGAACCGCCGCCGGTGTGTCGGGACTGATCCCCGCGCGGAGAAGACCCTGCATGATGACCGGCAGTGTCGACAATCCCATCAGGAAGATCAGCGTGCCTTTGGTACGGACAAGGGCCTCATAGTCTATGCCAAGGCCGTCGGACCTGCCCGAAGTATCTGTTTCAACGCTGCTGTCTGTGACACCGGAGATCTCGTTACTCGCGTCGGCATTTTCACAGACAGATGCAGCGGCGCTTCCGGCAGCCTTCTCATTTCGGGAGGCTTCTGCCCGGCCGATGCTGTGTGTATTGCCGGATGAGCGGCGGTGGCCTGTAATGATGTGCACGGATGACGTGTAATCCCGATGGGTAACAGGGATTCCGTTATAGGCGGGTACCGCGAAGGCGCTGGTCACGCCCGGCACAATCTCGAAGGGGATATTGTTCTCAACGAGCAGTTCCAGCTCCTCCCCGCCGCGGCCGAACAGGAAGGGGTCTCCTCCCTTGAGGCGCACGACTCTTTTCCCCTCGAGTGCCTTCTCCAAAAGTGTGCTGTTGATCTGCTCCTGGACCATCCGGTGACTGCCCGACCGCTTCCCGACATTGATCTTTTCCGCCTGATCCGGAATCAGGGTCAGCACAGCGTCGCCGATGAGGGCGTCATAGACAACTACTTCTGCGTTCTGAAGGACTTCAAGTCCCTTGATTGTAAAAAGTCCCAGGTCTCCCGGGCCGGCTCCCACGAGCCATACTTTTCCTGTCATAAAATGCAACCTCTGTAAAAACAGACTTACCAGTAAATGTTCCTGTCTGCAAAAATCAGCTGTTTTTTCTCTCACATGAATTTTCAGCAGACTTCTGCAGGTTTCCTTCTTTTTATCTCTGGCAAACTCAGCAATCCTTCTGCCCGTTTGCCTCTGACGAACTCAGCAGTCCCTCTGCAGCTTTGCCTCTGACGAGCTCAGCAGTCCCTCTGCAGCTTTGCCTCTGACGAGCTCAGCAATCCCTCTGCAGCTTTGCCTCTGACGAACTCAGCAATCCCTCTGCGCTTTTGCCTCTGCCAGAATCGCGGCGGCCAGTTCTCTGCCGGCGGCGCGTCCCTCTTCGGAAGTAAGCGCCCGCACAGTAATCTTTTTCCGATAGATTCTGCAGCTTTCTTCGTCATAATAAAATCCGCGCAGGGTCATGGGACGGAAGGAGTCATTGCTGCCGCCTGCGGGATCTCCCAAACCGGCCGCTTGCTCATTTGCGGACACGCCTCGTTCATTCCCACTGTCTGCGGGATCCCCGCCCGCGCCGAATTCAGCGTGGGCTGCAATGGGGGACGTGCATCCGCCGCCCAGGGCACTGACAAAGCCCCGCTCCGCCGCAGCCGCTATGGCAGACTGCGCACTGACGAAGCCGTCCAGGCAGGAGTAATCCATCCCGCTTCTGCCCTGCAGGGCAAGGATTCCCTGGCCTGCCGACGGGATCATCTCCTCCGTTGAAAAAATTCTGCTGATCCTGTTTTCCAGCCCCAGCCGCCGCAGTCCCGCGGCGGCCAGAATGATGGCGCTGTACTGTCCCTCATCGAGCTTGCGCAGTCTGGTGAGAACATTCCCGCGCACACTCTCGAAACAGGCCCGGGGAAAGAGTTCCTGCGCCTGCAGGATGCGCCGGCGCGAAGACGTTCCGATGGGTTTTGTCAAATCCATCTGACCAATATCGGAAACGCCCTCAGGGAGCACCAGCACGTCGCGGGGATCCTCCCGTCCGGAAAAGCCGATGACGGGCAGATCCTCCGGAATCTCCGCCGGCAGGTCCTTGAGGCTGTGGACGGACAGGTCTGTCCGCCCGTCCCGCAGAGCCTGGTCCAGTTCCTTGACGAAAAGTCCCTTTCCGCCGATCTCATCCAGGCGTTTATGGAGAATTTTATCTCCGGTCGTCTTCATCGTTGCCAGTTCAAACTGCATCTGCGGGAAGTTTTTGCGCAGGTAGTCGAGTACAATCTCCGACTGTCTGACGGCCAGCAGGCTCTCCCGGCTGCCGATGATCAGTTTTTTCATATTCTGTGTCAATCTACACTCCAATCTTCGTGCAGGTTCAAGCTCATTACATAAAAATAAGGTTAAGCCCCGCACGCAAGTCTTATGCCCATGAGCAGCAGAGTCTGCGGATACCAGCCGCATTTAAGTCGGTCCTCTACCGCCGTCTCTTTTTAATCAGGTGATTTGCGATGCCGCCGACGATGATAAAGACAGCCGCCCCTGCCAGCACCCGCAGGGCGCCCTCCTGGGGCACACGGCTCTTGCTGCCGACCGTGTCCTCATAGAAAGTCAGCGTATAGTTGATCTCCACTGGGTCGCCCATGGCGGTCGTGTCCGCAATGATCTCCACAGGCGCATCCATGGCTGTAATGGGGATCGTAAAGGAGGAACTGCCGCCGTCTGTCGTCTCATTGAGATATTTTTTGCCGTCCAGGATCATATAGTCGTAATAGGGACTGCTCCAGAGGAGCCTGGCATAGGCTCTGCCTTCCTGCACATTCATCCAGGTCGGCGTCGTGACGGATGCCCTGCCGCTGCCGCCGGCCAGGCTCACCTCGATGGAATACTCCCCGTCGGGCAGGTCGATCTGCAGGGCCTGCGGCCGGGTATTTTCAGGGGATCCGGCTTCCGTCTTTTCAGGGATTCCGGC
>DGRU01000064.1:12369-21167 GCA_002390025.1 Lachnospiraceae bacterium UBA4380 | reverse complement strand
TCCGTCTTTTCAGGGATTCCGGCTTCTTCCCTGCTCTCCTCCTCTCCAAACTCAACGGCCTCGTCATAAAGGGTGAGGGCCCGGCTGATACGGTCGTAATCCGGATACTCAAAGAGCAGGGAGTCTGCAGGAATGTCGGCCGCATGAAAGAGGATCTTTCTGGGATACCATTTTTTCTTTTTCTTTGAAAAAGCTGCCAGATCCAGCTCCGCATCGAGTGCCTGCACCGGGATGGTAAAGGTGTCCCAGGTATCTATTTCGACAGAAGGAATATAGTCTTCATAGGGGGCCGCAGCGGCCTGCTCTGCCGTTCCGGGGTAGACCAGCAGGTAGCTGGAACTGGACATGGTCAGCAGGGCTGTCATCCTGCCGTTTTTGACAGTGAGCTTTGCCTGCTCTATGTGAAAAAAGGAGGAAGAGCACTCAGTACTGACGATATATTCCCCGTCTTTAATCATATTTCCAGAGACAGGCGTCATCCCGTAGGGCGCCAGGTTCTCCTGTGTCTTTCCCATCGATGTAGAGCCTGCCACTTTGTCATATCCCTCTTCCGCCCGGACACACATGACCGGAAGAGAAATAAGGAGCAGCATGCACAAAAAGGCAGAGAGGATTGCAGGGAGAACTCGTCCTGAGAATCTGTGCTCTCCGAAAGATGACAAAAGCATCCGGAGCTTATGCCGGCCGGCCTGTTTTTGCTTTTTTATTATTATGATTTTCCGATTCTCTGTCATGGTGCTTTTCTCGATGTTTCCTTCAGTGCTTTCAGCGTTTCTTTTAATGATTCCGCAGTATCTTCAGCTTTTCCCGCAGCGCTTTCAGCGTTTTGCGCATTGCTCTCAGTGTTTCCGGCAGTGCTTTCAGCCTTGTTACTGCGTTTCTATCAGTTCTTCTCTGCCTGCTTTACAGTGTCTTCTTGCGGTAGATGTATACCATCGCAATCAGTGAGAAAATCACAAGGTAGACCAGGAGAACAATGAACCCGGTCGCCCCCGGGGCTTCGCCGTGGGAGATCGCGCGGATCATGCCGCTGGCCTGGGAAAGGGGCAGGGCGCCGACGATCCTGCGGAAGGCGCCGGGCATCTGGTCCGTGGAGAAAAAGGTGTTGCAGAGGAAGGACATGGGCGTGATGATATAGGCATTGTAGCGCGGCGTGTCCGCGTAGCTCTTGGACATAAAGGAGAGGACCAGGGCGATGGTGGAGAAGACCATTCCGTTCAGGAACATGATCAGGAAGCTCCATCCGTTGAAAATCAGTCCGTTCTGCACCGGGAGGGTGAGGAGCAGGATGACAATGCCTGCATACATGCCGCGAAGAGCCCCGCCGAGGATCTGGCCGGTTATGAACTGCCAGAGGGGAGTCGGAGAGACCATGACCTGGTCCAGGGCCTTTTCATACAGTCTCTGCACACTCATGTTCTGGGCAACCGCACCAAAACTGCCCGTCATCGTCGACATGGCAACGATGCCGGGGATCAAAAACATCAGATATGGTTCTCCGTGGGAGGTGGTCTGTATGCCGAAACCGAAAATGAGCAGATACATAAGGGGCGAGATCATAGCCGCCATTGTGATCTTATAAAAATCGCGTCGGAATTCGACCCATTTTTCCCAGAGGACTGTAATGATACCCATGTTTTCTGTTCCTGAATGAATATTCTGCCTTACTGTGATTTTTTATGTGTTTCTGAAAATTGTTTCTCAAAATTGTTTTTTTAATCGATCTCTTGATCGTTTTTCAATTTTTGCCCGTCATTAAATCGATTTCCTGATTGTTTTGCATTTCCTACCGTCATTAAATCGATTTCCTGATCGTTTAGCATTCCGTTTTCGTTTCCCGCCCCTTATTTTTTCTCAAGGCGCCTTCCCAGGCGTTCGAGGAAGACGTCTTCGAGCGTGGTCTCGCGCATGCCGGCGCCGGGGCCCGCTTGCTGCAGGCAGCGGATGGCTTCCTCCCTGTCATGGAAAAAGCGGCTGACGGTTTTTTCATCGGTGATCTCGTCGATGGCGAAGCGGCCGAGTTGGTCGATCAGTTCGCGGGGAGGGGCAACGGCATTGATTTTGCCGCGGTCCATGAGGGCGACGCGTTCACAGAGAGTCTGTGCCTCTTCCATGTAGTGAGTGGTCAGAAGGACTGTCATACCGCGGTTCTGCAGCTGGCGCAGCAGGGTCCAGGTCTGGCGGCGGGACAGGGCGTCCATGCCGGCCGTGGGCTCGTCCAGGAGCAGGATGTCGGGCTCCGTCATAAGTGCCCGGCAGATCATCAGCTTGCGCTTCATGCCGCCGGAGAGATGGCGGACTGTGCGCCGGCGGTATTCCAGAAGCCCTGTGAAATCCAGCAGTTCCTCCGTCTTCTCCCTGATCCGGTTCCGCTTCATGAAATAGAGGCGGCCCTGGTATTCCATGACTTCCTCCATGGTCATATCCTGGCGCATGGAATATTCCTGGGTGATCACACTGAGGCGGCGTTTCTGGGCGTGGGCGCGGCGGTCAAGAATGTTGCCGTCCAGCAGGATCCTGCCTTCTGTGGGCAGAAGAACGGTAGACAGCATGCTGATCGTAGTCGTCTTGCCCGCTCCGTTCGGACCCAGAAGGCCGAAAAACTCCCCGTCGCGGATCGTCAGGTCAATATGATCCACCGCTGTGAAAGAACCGAATTTCTTTGTGAGTCCCTGTATCTCAATCATCGTTTTTCCTGTCTGCCTGTGAACCTCACGCAGCTTTTTTGAAGCCGCATGAACACGTCTCTATATGTCTATTAAGCGCCTATTACGCATCTGCTAATTATGTTTTTCCTTCGCGATCACCAGAGAAAAATACCCTGCGTCGTCGGGGATCTCCTCTGCGCTGTGATAGACTTTCTCGTTGGCCATGCCGCAGTTCTCCACGCAGCCGGCCTGGCGTCCGCTGGCCATGAGGAGCTGCTTGGTCTCCTTCATGCGGCTGGCGGATTTCATCAGCACATAGGTGCCGGGAAGATCCAGTGCTCCGCCATTTTTGTGGGAAGCAGGGATCACGTGAAGAGGCTCGTTCCACTCGGTGAGGGAAGTGTTCAGGCGAGCGGCGGCGGCACAGAAGGATGGGATGCCGCTGACCAGTTCCACCTGATAGCCGTCCTCTTCCAGAAAGTGCTGCAGATAGCTGAAGGTGCAGTAGATCGTCGAATCGCCCAGCGTCAGATAGACGACATTTTTGCCCTGGTCAAGATATTGCTCCAACAGCTTTGCGCCCTTGCGGTGCTCCTCCGCGATCTTTTCCCGGTCCCTGATCATGGGCATGTAGATGGGCACCAGAGTCTTTTCGGCGATTTCCGGTACGGCTCCTGAGGCGATTTTATAGGCCACCGATTCCTCCGCGATTTTTCCCGGAACGGCGATCACCTCGTTCTCACGGATCAGGCGGACTGCCTTCAGGGTCATCAGTTCCGAGTCTCCGGGTCCAACGCCGACACCGTATGCTATTCCTCTCATGATAATTCCTTTCTGTAATAAAAGCCAGTGGATCACCGCTGCAGCGGGAGGGGAGGAGACAGGGGATCAGGGATCACCGTTCCCGGTCTCCTCTCCTCCCGTCTCCTCCTGTCTCCTCACTGTGCGGCGTGGGCAGCGAAGAGGTCCTGTACCTCCTGCCATTCTCCGATGCCGCGCAGAACGGTTTCCACTTCGAAACCGCTGCGGGTGAAAACGTTCTTCCAGGAGTCTTCGTCCTCTCCAGCCAGGTCGTTTCTGGCGTGGTCGCCGGCCACGACCATGAAGGGAGCAAGGATGACTTTCCGGAAGCCTCTCTCTTTGATCACGGGGAGGGTCTCTCCGATTTCCGGTTGGCCCTCCACTGTCGCGATAAAATAATTGTCGGCCCCTGAATCGAGCAGGGTCTGCTGCAGAGCAGAGAAAACCGCATTGTCCTCAAAATCCGGGCCCGGGGTCCGGACTGCTGCCGGATCCGCAGCAGCAGTTTTCTTTTTTTTCTCATTTCCATGTCCCATCAGGACAACCGCTGTGCCCGGATCCGCAGCGGGAAGATTGCGGCGGATGGCGGCTGCCATTGCGCACAGATCGGTGTCGTCCGACAGGAGAGGCTTGCCGACCGCGATCCTGTCAAAAAAGGGCTCTGCCTCCCGGATGGAATCCATGAGTCTGCGATGCTCGAAGCCATGCATCAGGTAGAGGGGCTGTATGATCAGCTCCCGTATGCCCTTCTGCCTTGCCTGCTGCATCGCTTCCTCCGGGCTGTCTATTTTAAGGCCGTCGCGCTCCAGCAGTTTTTTGCGGATCATGCGGCTGGTAAAGCACCGCCGGACGGTGCAGTCGGGAAATCTTTCCTCGATCCGGCGCTCGATGGCGCCGATGGTTTTTTCACGGGTATCCGCGAAGGAAGTGCCGAAGCTCACGGCGAGCAGCAGTCTTTGTTTCTTTGCTGTAGTATTATTCATCCTGTTTTTCTCCAAAGGCTTTGCGCCGGATTCCGGTGCAGTACAATCTGCCCGAAAGACACTTCTTCAGGCCGCAGTATCGTCGCATTGTCACCGGCCCGATTTGTGCCTTTTTACTGGATATTCGTGCTACAATAACTATATGAATTCCGCCTTCTGTATCCTTGTTTAATGGCGGAAAACGGAAAGGAGAATTGCAATGGGCGCTTTAGACGGCTGCAAAGTACTGGATTTTACAACCCTTCTTCCCGGGCCTTACGCCACGATGACGCTGGCAGATCTGGGGGCGGAGGTGCTCAAGGTGAGCGGGCGCGACAAATATGATCTGGTGGTCAACTGGCCTCCGGTGATCGAAGGGGCGCAGGTGACCGGCGCCCAGGCCTGGCTTGGCCGCAACAAGAAGACCATCTTTCTGAATCTGAAAAAACCTGCCGCTGTGGAAGCGGTCAAAAAACTGGTCATGGAATATGACATCGTCGTCGAGCAGTTCCGGCCGGGCGTCATGGACAAGCTCGGCGTGGGTTATGAAGAGCTGCGCAAAGTCAACCCGCGTCTGATCTACTGCGCGATCACGGGCTACGGGCAGAACGGCCCCTTTGCCATGAAGGCAGGCCACGATATCAACTATATCTCCCGCGCCGGCATTGCCTGGGCGGCAGGGAGAAAGGCGGGCGGTCCCGGCCTCTACAACTTCCAGATCGCGGACGTTGCGGGCGGCTCCATGAACGCCGTTTCCAGTATTCTGGCGGCAATCATCTACCGCGAGCGCACAGGGCAGGGCCAGTTCATCGATGTATCCATGCAGGACAGCGTCATCCCCTTCAACTCCATGGACGGCGCAAGCTACTTTGCGGGCGGTCCCATGCCCATGCGGGAGAGCGGCATGCTCAACGGAGGCGGTATCTACGATTTCTATGAGACCTCAGACGGAAAATATATGAGTGTCGGATCCCTGGAACCCAAGTTTTTCGCCGCCCTCTGTGTCGGACTGGGACATCCGGAATGGAAGGACGGCAAGATCCTGAAAACAGACGCCGCTATGGTCAAAGAGACCTTCCGCCGGGTATTTAAGACAAAGACGCGCGACGAGTGGACCGCTGTCTTCAGCGAACTCGACGCCTGCGTCGAGCCCGTCATGGATCTGGAGGAAGTCTCTAAGGACGAACACCTGGTACAGCGCGGCATGTGGCCGTCTGTCGAAGTTCCGGTCTCCGGCTCTTCTGCCCCTTCTTCCTATGACAGCGACGGTTCCGGTTCAGGCACATCGGAGCATGTCTGCATCACGCAGATGGGGTGTCCCATGCACCTGTCCGCCTGCCCGCCCCGCTACGACCACGCGGGATATCCGGAAGGTTACCACACCGAACAGATCCTGGAGTCGCTCGGCTATAGTGCACAGGAAATTGCCGAAATGACCTGATGTGATCCGAAAATGCCGCTGCACCACTGCAGCAGACAGTGATTTCTCTCCCCCTGCTTGTCAAAAGCAGGGGGTTTTAATTGCTTCCATTTAAAAAATATAAGCAATTAATACCTACAATGTATTTTAAATCCTATTTTCAATGCTTTCTTCGTATCGTTTTTCGGTGTGTGCGTCCTGCAAGATTCCGAATGCAGGGCCTGAATTTTACAAAAACCGGGATCCGTGCGTGAGTCCTGCAAGAATTAACAGCAGGATTCCGGCCGCAAACATGAGCATGGCGGTCCTGTTCATCAGACGCACGGAGCGGGTGATGTCTTCGGGTTCCACGCTCCGGCCGCCGTCGCCGATCTCCGCTTTGTGGTGTAGCTCGCCGAAATACCAGGTGTCTCCCAGAAGGCGCAGATGCAGGGCTCCGGCACAGACGGATTCCGTCTGTGCGGAATTGGGGCTGGGACTCTTGAGGCGGTCCCGCCTCCAGATGCGGTAAGCTGCGGCTCCGTCAGGGATCCGGACAGCTTTTCCGGCAGCGGTGACGGAAGCTTTTCCCGGCAGGTAACATGCCAGGATCATAAAGAGGGCAGTCAGCCTGGCGGGGATGAAATTCATCACATCATCCAGGCGGGCCGCCGCGGTTCCGAAATATCTGTACCGCGCATTTTTGTATCCCGTCATGGAATCCATGGTGTTCACTGCTTTGTAAAAAATTCCGCCGATTCCACCGAACAGAATCATGTAAAAGAGGGGGGCCGTCACACCGTCGGAGGTGTTCTCAGCCACAGTTTCCACAGCGGCCTTTGCGATTCCCTCTTCATTCAGGCGCTCTGTGTCGCGCCCCACGATCATGGAAACTGCCCTGCGGGCACCTTCGATGTCGCCCCTCAGCAGGGGATCTCGCACGGAGTACCCGGCCTCCCCGAGACTGTGCAGGGCAAGGAGGCGTCCACACAGGACTCCTTCAAACAGGAGCCGCAGCCAGGGATGGATCCATCCGCACACCGCCAGCAAAAAGAGGATCAGGCCAGTGCTCACCTCCAGCACAAGCAGGACCATAATGACTCCCGCTATGCGCTCCCGGGTGTGGAAGCCCGGCTCTTCCTCTTTCCCGGGCTGTTCCGGGCGGGGCGGTACGGCGAAGATCCTGCGAAGGATTTTTTCAAAGAAACTAATGAGGGTTCCGACTCCCTGCACGGGGTGCCAGAGCCAGTGGGGATCTCCGATCAGCAGGTCCACAGCAGCCGCAATGAACAGCACGATTATTCTGTTTTGCACTGACTGCTGTAAAAAGTCCATTTGTCATTTCCTCGAAAATTGTCTGCATTTTTCCACAAAAGCTTCCGCAAAAGCCGGGTCAGACCGGTAATAGAGATGGGGGAATCCGGCCATGATATTGTCCTGCACGACCATGCAGTCCCAGGACCGTCTGCGGGCGGGCTTATGGGCGGTACATGCCTGTCCGTTGTCCGTGGAGTCAAAATAATGAAATTCGTGTCCGCGGATGCGGTGCCCGTCTTCAAGATACCCTGCCTCTGTGCTCTCAGTAGCTTTTTTCTCCAGCTCTATATAGCCGAAGCGGACAAGGTGATCTGTCATACGGCAGGTGCCCGGCAAAGCGCCGCACATTTTATAAATCTGTTCGTGAAGGATTCCCTCTTTGTAAAGGATTCCCTCTTCGTGAAGGATTCCCTCTTTGTGAAGGATTTCCTCTTTGTGAAGACTTCCCTTTTCGGGCGAATCCTCTGAGACAGCTGCAGATATCTTTTCTATACTGTTTTTTCCAAAATCACCTTTTGGGTCCGTCAATATCAGATTTTCCTGCAGGTACATGAAGCCGCCGCATTCTGCCAAAATAGGCATACCCTCGGCTGCGCATTTGCGGATCTGTGCCTTCATCTCTTCGTTCTGCGCAAGGGCCTGCGCGTGCAGTTCCGGATAGCCGCCGCCGAGCAGCAGGCCGTCCGCCGCAGGGAGTTTCCTGTCGTGAACAGGTGAGAAAAAGACCAGCTCTGCGCCGCATTCCTGCAGCATCTCCAAATTGTCTTCGTAGTAAAAACTGAATGCCTCGTCGCGGGCAACTGCGATGCGGGGAACATCTTGTTTATGCCCTGTCCGGCGGGGCTTTTTTTCACCGGTCCCGGGGGGCATCGGAACAGCCTTGGCCTCTTTTCCTTTGGTCCCGGGGGGCATCGGAACAGCAGGCGCTCTTCCGGCAAGTTCCACAAGGGTTTCGAAATCAATCGTTTTCTCCAGAATGTCCGCCAGGTGATCGATCTGCTCCTGCAGGTCTGCCAATTCTTCGGGCTGGATTAATCCCAGATGGCGGCTTCCCCAGGAAATACTGTCGTCCTGGGGAAGGTAGCCGACGACCCTGAGATCTGTATCCTCCTCGATCCATTTTTTCATCATCGGGAACATGCCTGCGGAGATCCGGTTCAGAATCACGCCGCGGACCCTCGGGTCTTCTTTTTCATAATCCGCAAAGCCCCTGAGCAGGGGAACCACGGAGCGGCTCATTCCTTTTGCATTGAGGACCAGGATGACCGGTGTGCCGGTCTGCTTTGCCAGGTCATAAGAGGAAGCTTCCATTCCGGAGGTCCCGGTGCCGTCAAAATAGCCCATGACGCCTTCAATGACGGCTATATCGGCCCTGTTTTTGATTGCCGCGCGGGCCAGGGCCGCCGTCGCGGTATTTGCGGCGTTTTCCGAGTCTGCGGGGGAGAAAAAGGTGTCCAGGTTCCGTGAGGGGATGCCGAGCACCTGCCTGTGGAACATGGGATCGATATAATCCGGGCCGCATTTAAAGGCAGCCGGATGCAGGTTTTTTCTCTGCAGAAGGCGCAGCAGGCCGCAGGTGATCAGGGTCTTGCCGCTGCCGCTCCCGGGTGCCGCGATCATCAGGCGGGGTAGGAAAATCGATTCCGGATCCTCTGCGTCAGCTCTGGGAGA
>DGRU01000064.1:0-12230 GCA_002390025.1 Lachnospiraceae bacterium UBA4380 | reverse complement strand
CGGGATTCGTTTTCTGCAAAATACAGTTCCAGGCTACCGCTTTCAGCGTCAAATCTGCCCAGTTCAGGGTCCAGATCGTAGAGTTTGCGGACAGTCTCATCGTCCAGGATTTCCGAAGGTTTCCCACACGCAAAAATCTCCTCGCCCCTCACGCAGATAATCCGGTCCGAGATTTTCATCGCCAGGTCGATCTCATGCAGCGACATCACAACCGTGATGCCCTGGTCCCGGGACATTCTGTGAAGAATGGAGAGAAGTTCCAGCTTATGGCGAATATCCAGATAAGAAGTCGGCTCGTCGAGCACGATGATTTTGGGCTCCTGACAGATGGCGCGGGCGAGCAGGATCCTCTGGCGCTCACCGTCGCTGACAGCGTCGAAAGGTCTGTCGGAGAGATGCCGGGCATGCACAGCGGCCAGCGCCCTGTCCACCTTCTCTTCGTCCGCATCCGAGAGGATTCCGAGACGGCCGGTATAGGGGTAGCGGCCCATGGCGGTCACGTCCCGGCAGGTCATGAGTTCTGTCTGCAGACGGCCGGTCAGCATGACAGCCATATTTCTGGCCAGGTCCGCCGGGGAAAACTGATTCAGGTTTTTCGGCGGCAGGCTTCCCTCTTCGGACAGAAAAACATTTCCGCCAACAGGAACGAGCTGGCGGGTGATGGTCTTGAGGATCGTGGACTTGCCGGATCCGTTCGGACCGACCAGGGTCACGATCTCCCCCCTCTGCACGCCTATCTCAATGCCGCGGATCAGGGCCTTTCCGTTATAACCGACGACCAGGCGGTCGAGCTGTAAATGATTCTTTTCCAAGTTTCTGCGGTATCCTTCCTGTAGATCACTGGGACACTGGGGACGGTTCTGACTGTCCCCAGTGTCCCTTCGGTGTTGGTTGGAATAATGGGCGGAGCACCGGTGATGACATTGGAACCGTCCCCGGTGTCACTGGTAATGACACTGGAACCGTCCCCGTGTCACCCTTCTATCTGTTTTTTCGGATCAGCATGTAAATCACCACCGGGGCGCCCAGAATCGAGGTCACGGTGCTGATGTTGAGTTCGGTCGGTGAAAAAGCCATGCGGGCGATCAGGTCGCTCACCATGCAGAAAACGGCGCCGCCGAGGAAAGCGGCGGGAATCACGACGATGGGCTTTGAGGTCCCCAGGGCACGCTTGACCAGAAAGGGCACGGCGATGCCGACAAAGGAAATGGGCCCGGCAAAGGCGGTCACGCAGGCAGACAGGATGCCCGAGAGAATGATCAGTTCCATGCGGAAGCGTTTGATGTTGACTCCCATGCTCTGGGCATATGCCTCTCCCATCTGGTAGGCCCCGATGGGCTTGGCCAGCAGGAATACGCAGACAAAGGCGATTCCCACTATAATGGCGGCGGTTCCTGTTCCGCTCCAGTCCGCCCCGGAAAAGCTTCCCTGGGACCAGCCATGAAGATTGACGATATCGGAATCCTCCGCGAAGGTCACAAGAAATTCCGTGACGGCACTGCAGATATAGCCGATCATAATACCGGCGACCAGAAGGGCCGCCATATGCTGCACCGAGCGCGAGACGACAAGTATAAAGGCCGTGGACATCATGGCCCCGGCAAAAGCCGCCAGGATCAGGGCCCATGAGGAGGCGGTTCCGAAGCGCCCGATGAGCAGGATCATGACGACTGCAACACACATCTTGGCACCGGAGGAAATGCCCAGCACAAAGGGTCCCGCGATGGGATTTCCGAAAAAGGTCTGCAGCAGGAAACCGGAGAGAGCCAGGGCTCCTCCCAGGATCGCAGCCTGCAGGATCCGGGGCATGCGGATCTTCCAGATGATGCTGACCTCATTCGCCTCCCCCTGACGCAGAAAAAGAATTCTGAGAATCCTTCCCACCGGGATGCTGACGCTGCCCGTATTGATATTCAAAATGATCATTGCCAGAAAGGCTGCCGCGAGCACGGCAAACACCGCCGTATAGCGCGTCCTCCGCAAGGCCTTGGCGTGGGCGTACTCCGGCCTCTGTAGATTTTCCATAGATCCGTTCCCTCTACATCCCCTTTTCTTCTCTTACTGGCATGCCGCTCATCCGGGCTGCAGCACAAGCCTCCGGCACAGCCGGTTCCGGGATCATATCATATGTCTTTTTTTCTCAGAGAGCTGAGGGGTGTGATGCTTCCGTCCGCCTCAACGAAGGAAATGTTCTCCAGCTGGCCGCGCAGGTTTTTGCGGAAATCGGCCAGATACTCCTCCCGGAGCTTTTTCTGCTCTGCCTTCTCCGCATCGGTCAGGCCCACAGTCTTATGCTTGCATGCAAGTTCATTGATTCTGTCAAGTCTTTTCTGTTTCATTGATTGTCTCCTGTGTCTCCTGAAATATTGAATGAATCACAAGGAGGCAGTTCCGGTGGGGCACAGGGTACCTGCCTGGAAGGAAGCGCCTACCGTGATTTAAAGCTGTCCGGAATGGGACAGTCAGAACCGTCCCTCGTGTCCCAGCGGCTCATTTGAGCTGCTCGAGGAAGGTCATCTGGGATGTATCCTGGCCGGTGAGCATGCGGCGCAGGTCTGTGATCATGTGCGCAGCGATGTCGGGGGACTGGTAGAGGCTGCGCTGTACCTGCCAGACGTTTCCGTTTTGGACTGCCTTGAAATCCGCGAGGAGGGCGGATTTGCCGCACAGTTCAGTAATGCTCCTGACAGGATTTTCGATGGTCGCGTTGTAGATCAGATAATCTGCGTCTTTGGCCGTATTGTAGAAGTCCTCCATAGACAGGCGCACCGAGGCGCTGTTTCCGCTCTGCTGGAGCAGGTCTTTAAAGATGTAGTTGCCGCCCGCCAGCTCGATCATGCGGGGGATGTAGTCATCGGTCGCGCGCACGATCACATTTCCGCTGGAGGAAATGGAAAAGAAAGCGACGGTCAGGCCGGTATCGGTATAGTTCTCTGCCTGCGCAAATTCCTTTTCCTGTTCGGCAAAAAAGGCCTCTGCCTCTGTCTCATGGCCGGTCAGGACACCGTAGAGGCGGACCCACTCGGTCCGGCCCAGGGGGTGGCTCTCATTGCTGGAGGTGTCGATGAATACAGGGATTCCCAGTTCCTCGAGCTTTTCCTTGACCTCCGGTGAGTGCAGGATCATCATGGATTCCACTGCCAGCTTGCAACCGGAGGAAGCCAGCAGCTCATAGTCCGGGGCGCTGTATTTTCCGGCATAGACCATACTTCCGTCCGCCAGTGCCTTTTTGGGGGCATCGATGTACCAGCCGTCCTCCTTTGTGCCGGTCATTTTCACCTGACTGATGGCGCCCGCCCCGTCAAACAGGGCCATGGAAGAGGTCGCCGCCACATAGATGTTGTCGAGGGGTGCCTGCAGGACTGTAATAGAGGCGGGAAGGTTTTTGAGAATTTTCTGCGAGGCATCAGATTTATCTGCGCCGGTCTTTTCCGGCAGGAGCAGGTAGAGCCCGCTGTCGTGTACATCGATCAGGCGGTAAAGTTCCTCTGTGCTGCCGTCCGCAGCCTGATAGGTATAAATATCAAAAGTTTCCGCATAGACGGTCTCCATGGCGGAGACAAAGGTCAGGCCTTCCAGGGCAGGCGGCTGGGAAACGCTGTCTGTTTTTGAAGTCCCGGAAGACTTCTTTCCCGCTGCGGGAGCGTCCTCTCCGTCCCCGGCAATGCTGTCACTGTCTTCCTGCGGGGCTTCTGCTGTGCTGTCCCCTGCAGCCGCTCCCTCCGCAGTATTTCCTTCGGATCCCTCAGATCCGTCTGCGGCTGCCGTTTCATCCTCCTGTGTGAGGCTGATGAAAATGGTGTACTCGATCTCATGGGGTTCGGACATGGCAGTTGTCAGACCGCTGATTGTCATCTCCTCATCGAGACGGACGGGAACGCGGAAGACAGAATTTTCTCTGTCCGCGTCGCCGGCATTTTCCGGATCATACTGCACACCGTCAACCTTGACCCACTCATAGTGGGGACTGCTGATCTCGATCCGTGCCTGTGCCGCCCCTTCAGTGAGAAAGACTTCCGGGCAGGTGATCTTCACCTTGCCCGTGCCGCCCGAGACAGTGAACACGGCCGGCTCATAGCTGCCGTCCTCAGGCGTATCAGCGGCTGCCTCGTCCGCATCCTTATTAATATCTGCAGAGTCCTTTTCCGTCCCGTCATCACCTGTCGATCCGCCTTCATTTTCGGCCTGGGACTCAACTGCCGAAGAGGCGGCATCTGCCTGTGTATTTGCCTGTGCATCCGCCTTGCCGCTCTTTTCCGCAGGAGAGCAGGCATTGATCGTCAGGATAATAAAAAGAATGATTGCCGTGGCCGGAACAAAAAAGTACTTTCTCTTTTTCATCTGTCATTTCCTCATGCTGACTGAGTATCTTTTCCAATGGCTAACGCCGCAGTGACCCCTTCCAGGCTCTGTTTCTCCTGCAGAAGACAAGCCTCTCTTTCGCCCCCTTTTCCCGAATGTCCTGAATGTTCCAGGGCAAGGCGCACGGCGCTGCGTTCACACACGCAGTCCACCCCGGTGACATTGCGGACAAAATCGGAGGTGCTGAAGGTGCCCGGCACCCGGTTCAGTTCCTCAGACGTGTAAAAAGTCAGGGGCAGCTTCCATTCCTCTGCAAAGGCATGGAGTCCGGCTTCCTCTTTTTTCAGGTCGATGGAAGCAATTCCCGAGAGTGCCTGGCGGAAGACGCCGGAGGTCTGCAGGATCTGCAGCACTGCTTTCTGAACGGCCTCCGCAGTGATTCCTTTCCGACAGCCAATCCCGAGGGTGACTGACTGCGGGATCAGATAGAGGGCTTCCCTGGGGTCATCTGCTGCCTGCCGGCAGGAGACGATGATGTCCGCTTGGGTCCGGTCCGCAGTCCTGCAAATGCCCTTTCCATAGTTTTCAGGCGGGCTTCCGATCCCCGCGGGAACCCGGCACTCTTCCTCAAAAAATATTTTCAGCGTCTCTCCCGCCAGGATGCGGGCGGAAATCCTCTTGGCTGCACTTCTGTCGGAAATCTGCAGACCGTTTTCCACGGCAAAGACATCGACAGCAAAAAGTCCCCTGCCGTCCGTCGCGGTTGTGATCACCGGCTGGGCCCCTATCGCCTCTGCAAGCAGCCCGCACAGGCGGTTTGCACCGCCGGCGTGGCCGGACATGAGGGAAATGACGTACTTTCCGTTTTCATCCATGACCAGGACGGCGGGATCCCGGAATTTGTCCTGCACAAGCGGAGCAATGCAGCGCACTGCAATTCCTGTTGCCGCAATAAAGATCAGGGCATCCACCTCGTGAAACCATTGGGCCGCCGCTTGAGACAGCCTTGGTCCGTCTTCAAATCCGGGCACATAGGCGCAGCGCCCCGTCTGCAGGATTTCCGTATCCGGCAGCTGGTCTTCCAGGGCTGCAGCTGCGCGGCGCATGGTCTCAAAGCCCCGCTCCGTACAGGCCAGCATGACGATCCGCCCGTTTGCTTTGCGGGTATGCAGATTCTGTGAATCTGCACTCTTTTCAGATGCCCTTAACCGGCGGTCTTCCCTCCTCTGAGATGAATCTGCCTGCAGGTCTTCTGCTTTTGGCTGTGTATTCTGTTTGCGCTCTGCCTGCTGCATGGCAGCGGCAATCTCTTTATACTTCCCGGTGATCCGCCCGTAGTTTTCGGGCAGATGGGGAATCAGGCAGTTGGTGCAGTCCTTGATTCCTTTTTCCGTGTAACGGAAGTTTCCTCCGCAGTGAGGTCCCAGCATGTAGAGGGGGCAGTAGCAGAACAGACAGCTGAAACGAGCCGGATCCGCGATCCGGTGGCAGGGGAAATATTCACATTCCGTATTCTGGAAAAAGGAATAGTGCTTTCCCTCCCAGAGGGGTTTTCCCCGGTTTTCGCTCATCTGTCTACTCCTTCGCTTTCGTTTTCGGTGTCTTTTTTCGAAGCGGTTTTTCGTTTCCTTCCTCTTCCGATATCACAGCTTTTTTCCAGTATTACTGCTCTTTTCGGGAATCACAGCGTTCTTTCAGTCTTACTGTTTTTCCGGTATCACTGCGTTCTTCCAGTCTTCTGTTTTACCGGTATTACTGCATTCTTTCAGTCTCACTTACTGTTTTTCCGGTATCACCGCCCGCTTCCGGGGCAGGCTGAAAACCTCTCATTCTCCGGCTTTTCAGGAAGCTATGATCTCCTCCAGTGCCTCTGCCAGCACCCGGTTTTCTTCCGGGCGCAGGACGGCGGCGCGGTAATCGCCCTTCTCAAGTCCCGGATAGTTGTCGCAGCGACGGATCAGGATGCCTCTCTGCAGAAGAGGCTCATACAGTTCTTTTGGGCAGGAAAAAAAGATATAATTTGCCTCTCCCGGAAATACTCTGCATCCGAGTTTTTCCAGAGCTGCGGTCATCTTTTTCCGCTCCGATGCGACAAGCGCACGGGCCTTCTCCATATATTCCGGGCCGGTTTCCAGAGCAGCCAGCCCCGCCGTCTGTGCGGGGATGGATACGCTCCACTCCGGCTGTTGGGCGTGGATCAACGCAAGAATCTCAGGGTTTTCTGCCATCAGATATCCCAGGCGGATGCCCGGCATGGCGAAACGCTTGGTAAAGGCGTCCAGGACCAGAAGACGCTGAAATCGCTGAGATGCGGCCGAGGGCAGCAGAAACCTGCGCATGGTGCACCGGTCCTCATCCGGCAGAAAGCCGAGGAAGCACTCGTCCACCATGAGCCAGGTGCCCTGCCTCTCGCAGGCTTCGGCGATCCGAAGCAGCAGGTCCGGGGCGATCCGGTCTCCGATGGGATTCGAGGGCGAGCAGAGGATTGCCAGATCGGGTTTCTGCGCCAGGTCCTCCAGGTATCTGTCTGTCAGGGCAAAGTTTTCCTGCCTGCGCAGATGGTGGTAGAGGATTTGACAGCCATTGGACTCCGCTGCATGTCTGTAGCCCGAGAAGGAAGGCGCTGTAAGGAGGATCTTCCCTGCATGCAGCCCCCGCACCGCGGCTTCGATCAGTTCGGACGCGCCGTTCCCGCACAGGATCTGCCCGGCCGGGACGCCGGTGTATTTTTCGAGTGCAAGGCGAAGATCTCTGCACTCCTGATCCGGGTACTGTGTCAGAAGAGAGAGCTTCTCCCGGAGGCTTCTGAAAACATTTTCCGGGATTCCCAGCGGGTTGATATTGACCGAAAAATCATATTTCACGTCTATGCTGTTATAAATCTCTCCTCCGTGAAGCATATGCGAAGTTCTTTCTATGTACTAAAATACCACTGTTTGTAAATTGCCAAAAAGAGTCTGCCATTGGCTAAAAAGAGTTTGCAATGGCCAAAAAGAGTTTGTGTGATCGGCGGAGAGACTGCTCACAATCCCCGTAAGGACTTCTGCCTGCCGAATTCACACTGCGTTTTTCCTTCTCCCTGGAAGGAGATGATAAAGACCGGATTTCCGGCACGCAGATAGTGGTAGGTTCCCAGGACTTCCTCCCTGTTTACCATGACCTGTGTGCACTGCAGGTCGCGGATGGGCAGGCGCTCCAGCGCTGCGTGCAGAGCCGCCAGGGTCTCCGATGTAATGCAGTTGACCACCACTTTTGCTCTCGAGTTGCGCGCGAGAACAAAATCCAAAATGCTTCCGATCTCGCCGCCGCTGCCGCCGATAAAGACATGGGTCGGAACCGGCAGTTCAATCAGCGCCTCCGGTGCGTGTCCCTCAATGATCGACATATTCTGAAGACTGTATTTTGCCCTGTTTTCCGCAAGGAGAGCCAGGGCATCTTTTTTGCACTCGATCGACCAGATCTTGGCCTCCGGACAGGCGAGGGCGGCCTCTATGCTCACCGAGCCGGTGCCGGCGCCCACATCCCAGACGACCGATTTTGCCGTCAGTCCCAGGCGGCACAGGGAGAGGGTGCGGATCTCCGAGGAAGTCATCGGTGCTTTTCCCCGGATAAAGGCCGTGTCCGGCATTCCCGGCAGGACGGGGACTTTTTCCGCGTCATCGTGGCGGATATACAGGACATAGAGACCTTCCCGTGTGATCTCGATCAGATCCTGCGGTGTGCAGGGGCAGATCTCCTCTCCCGCGCGGGATAATTCATAGCCATAGATCAGCTGCAGTTTCCCCAGGGTTCCCTGCTCCTGCGCTCTGGCCAGCAGGGCGCCTGTCTGGCGCAGGTCAGCTGCATTGGCCACCAGCAGGAAGCATTCGCGGTTCCTGCGGACCTGACCGGTCACGTTGCAGAAGCGTCCGTGGGAACTGAGTATCTTCCAGTCCTGCCAGGGAATCCCCGCCCGCGCCGCGAACCAGGAGACACTGGAAATGCCGCAGATCACTCTCACTTCAAAGTTCTCTTTGAAGGTCTCTTCCTTTTTCAGTTTGGCCAGCATGGAGGAGGCACCGCTGTAAAAGCCGCTGTCTCCGGAATAGGCAACTGCCGCATTCCTCACCTCCGGATGTTCCTCCAGATAGGCCAGGATCGAGCCGCTGTCATAATTGGCTATGACCTTCCTGCCAGCCGCCTGTTGCCAGGTTTTCGTCAGATTATCCAGAACGCTCTTTGCGCCGAAAAGGACCTGGGCCGAGGCGATTGCTTCCTGCGCCTGCTGGGTTCCGGCCGCCTGCGCGCCGACACCGACGCCGACCAGGGACAGGACTCCTGCCCTCTGCTGCCCAATGCCGGCATACTGCAGGGCTTTCTCAATCGTGCGCTCCAGCCCGCTAATCAAGGCCGTCTCCCGTGACTCATTTTCTGTCGAAGGGGTGCGGACCACCACCGCGCGGATGCCGCACTTTCTGACAGCTTCGATTTTCTCGGGATAGCCCCCTGCAGCACCGGTCTGTTTGGTCAGAAGCCAGGAGGCTTCGGCATGGCGGATCAGGGCACAGTTCATATCTGTTCCGAAGGGGCCCTGCATGGCAAAAATCTGCTTTCCTGCAAGACCTGCCTCGGCGCAGGCATGAAGGCTCTCCTGTGCGGGAAGTACGCGGGCTGTGATCCTGGAGGGATCGCCCAGTGCCCGGGTAAAGCGGACAAGTTCCTTACTGCCTGTCGTCACCAGAATGCGGCCGGGACGGGAGGAAAGGAAAGCACCTGCCTCTTCCACATCGTTGACATAGACACAGGATAGATCATTTGAATCTGCAACGGCTGTTCCGCTGCCGTCACTCTGTGCATCCGCATCCTCTCTCTGCAGACGCAGGCAGGTGAGCCCTGTCTGCTCACAGGCTGCCCGGATCTCCCCGGACACAAGCTGTGCATGGGGATGCGTCGCGTCGATCACGCAGGAAAAATGTCCCTCCAGCATCATCTGTGTCATGCCGACGCGGTCCAGTCTTCCTGAATGGACCGTCATCAGGGGATGGGGCTGCAGGACCTCCTCCCCGTACTGTGTCGCCACACAGACAGTACATGGTACGCCCTCGGCGAGCAGGCGCTCCGCAACTGTCCTTCCCTCAGTTGTACCGCCGAAAATCAAAATCTTTCCGCTCTCTGATTTCATCTGTCCAAACGCACCTTCCAAAAATGATGTACAATCTTTAGTTCTACGCTTTAACATCTGTTTCAGGGTTTTTCGTTTCAGGTCTTCTGTTTTGCTTCAGAATCTCTGTTCTCGTTTCAGAGTTCCTGTTTCTTTAAGCGTCTCTGTTCCTTTCAGATTTTCCTGTTTTCTTTCAGATTTTCCTGTTTTCTTTCAGAATTTGTGTTTCAGGCTTTGGCATCTGCCTCCGCCGCAAGACGCTCCCTTGCATATCCCCGGGGCGTCACCATATGGCCGCCGATGCGCTTTGTCGAACTGTTGCCGATAAAGACGGTGGTAAACATATCCACCCGGACATCGCGAAGTTCCGCCAGTGTGTAAATATGGGTTTCTTCACCGTCACGTCCGATGTTGCGCACTGTGCCGCAGATCTGGTCGGGGGAAAGTGTTTCCAGCAGAATATCGCAGGCCTTCTGCAGATAATCCGCCCGCTTTCTGCTGGAGGGATTGTAGAGGACAATGGCAAAATCGCCCTCCGCCGCCATGCGAAGGCGCTTCTCAATTTTCTCCCAGCGGGTCATCAGATCGCTCAGGCTGATGAGGGCAAAGTCATGGATCAGGGGCGCGCCTAAACGGGCCGCGCCGCTCAGAGCCGCCGTAACTCCCGGAATCACCCGGATTTCCACATCGGGATAGTCCCGGGCTGTCTCGTAGATCAGTCCCGCCATGCCGTAGACACCCGCGTCGCCGCTGCAGATAAAGGCGACATCCGCGCCGGTCTCTGCCTCCTGCAGGGCCAGGATGCAGCGCTCCTCCTCCCGGCGCATGGTAGTGGTGATGATTTTTTTATCCGGGAACCGGTCCTTCACCAGGTCCACATAGACATGGTATCCGGCGATCACATCGCAGTTTTCAATCGCGTGGTAGGCCTCGAAGGTCATCTGGTCGATGGCGCCGGGGCCCATACCGACCACTGTGATCTTTCCTTTTCTGCTGTCAGTGCCCATTGATCTCTCCCTTTCCGAACATCCCGATCTTCCCGGTGTAATGCAAGCTCCTGAGAGCCCGGTACGAAGCTTTGTTAAGTGCAGTATTTTTATTTCGTGCGAATTCGTGCGAACCTTTTTGTTGTATGCTTCTTTATTTCGTGCGGCTCTTTATTCCGAGGCCTCCCTGAATTCTGTCGTGAATCCCGGGTCGTAAAGCTTTGAGCGCTCGTAGCCGCTCTGGGCGACGGCGCCGCCGACAATGATGAGGGCTGTTTTGGTGATTCCGTGCTCCGCAGCGGTCTGCGCCAGGGTATCCACCCTGCAGATATATTTTTTCTCATCCGGCCAGGTCGCCTTGTAGACAATGGCTGCCGGCGTGTCCGGTGCGTAACCGCCCGCGATCAGACGGCCGCTGAGCTTTTCCAGCATGCCTGTACTCAGAAAGATCACCATGGTCGCACCGTGCGCCGCAAAGGATTCAATGGATTCCTTTTCCGGCATGGGAGTGCGGCCTGCCATGCGGGTGATGATCACGCTCTGGGAAATGCCGGGCAGGGTGTATTCCATATCCAGGGCGGAAGCCGCGCCGCAGAAGGCACTCACGCCGGGCGTGGAATCGTACCTGATTCCTTCCCTCTCCAGGATGTCCATCTGCTCACGGGTCGCGCCGTAAATGCAGGGATCTCCGGTGTGCAGCCGCACTGTCGTGAGGCCTTCCTTCTCCGCCTGGCGCATGACCTCCGTCACCTGCTCCAGTGTCATCTTCGCGCTGTCGTACACGCGGCAGCTGTCTTTTTTATATTCTAAAAGAGCCGGGTTCACCAGCGAACCCGCGTAAATAATGACATCCGCCTCCGCGAGCAGCCTCTGCCCGCGCACTGTGATCAGGTCCGGCGCGCCGGATCCCGCTCCCACAAAATGGACCATTACATCTACCTCTCTTTATTCGGAAATCTGTTCCTGCAGAATGCGCATATATTCCGGCGCATTGTCTGTTCTGCCAAGTTCTCCGTGAACATTTGAAAAAACAACGACTTCGACCTGCATTTTCCCCTGCGCCCATTCCTGCATGACCGCCTGGATCCGCCGAGTCATTTCCCGGAGGACCTCCTCTGCTATGCCGTATCCCTTCAGGATGCGGATTGCCTCATCGGTCATCACACAGTCCGCAAGTGCAGTGCGCAGGCTCCCGGCGAGCTCCTCTCTGCGGCGAACGCTTTCCAGGGACTCTGCCGGAATCGTCCCGTCCTTATCGGATTTTTGTCCTTTTTCGTCATTCAAAAGAATGCTCTCCGCAATCTCCGTCAGGATCTCCATGCGGTGATCGCCGTACTGCGAATGGGTGTTTCGAATGCCGCCGGCCACTTTGACCAGTTTTCCTATGTGGCCCACGAAGAGCATTTTTGTAAATCCTGCGTCCGCTGCCATCTTGACTGTGTCGTAAATAAAGTTGGAGGCGGTCACCGCCGTGTCCAGGGAAAAGCCGTATTTTTCCAGAAAAAAGTTCTTGCCGTAATTGCCCGGCGCCGCGGGAAGGATCGTCAGTCCCTCCTCCTTCCGGACCCGGATCTCCACCCGGATGGTATCCAGCAGGGCCTGGTCGCTCATGGGCTCCACGATTCCGCTGGTTCCCAGGATAGAGATACCGCCCTCGATCCCGAGTTTTGGGTTAAAGGTCTTTGCAGCCAGCTCCTTTCCCTGAGGGACAGAGATGGTTATATCCAGTCCCCGGGGAATGCCCTGCATGCAGTCTTTCCATTGATCTGCTGCCGGATCCTCAGGCCCTGTTCTCTGAAAGG
>DGRU01000222.1 GCA_002390025.1 Lachnospiraceae bacterium UBA4380 | reverse complement strand
ATTCCGTCTGTCAGGCGGTTGATGATCTTATAATAGATCTCCGCCGTCAGCAGCTTAAAGCGGCTTTCACCCGCACGATGAGTACGTTGACCGTATACCACCTGCGAACCGCTTTTCCAGTACTCCGCCATCTTAGGAATCAATTCCGGAGGGTCCTGAAGGTCCGCGTCGATAATCACAATTGCATCCCCGGAAGCGTAATCAAGACCCGCTGATACGGCGATCTGATGGCCGCGGTTGCGGGCAAAGGAAACCACCTTCGCCGCAGGATCATCGGCGGCCAGCTCCCGAAGGATGGTCATCGTCTTATCCTTGGAGCCGTCGTTGACATAGACGATTTCGTAAGGTTCTCCCATGCCCTGCATGACATCCGTCAGCCGGCGGTGGGTCTCATGAATCACTTCTTCTTCATTATAACAGGGAACCACGATCGAATAGATCGGCCGCATAGCTTACCTCCTTTGCTTTTCTTATAGCATCCGGATCAGAAGATTTTTCTGATCGTCGCTCTCCAGGCTCAAAATGCCATTTTTCTGCAGCTCCTTGAGTACATCCGAAAAGCGTTTGAAACCGATGGCTCGTTCCTGGAAGTCCGGATAGGAAGCCTGGATATCCTCCTTGAGGATCGAAGGATTGATCCTCTCGAAACCGTCGTCCTTGTAGTGCTGAAGCTGCTCGGCAAAGGCCTGCTGCCAGTTGCTCTGATTCAGCTGGTTTTCGCCCTTTCCGGACGGCGCGGCTTCCTCCTGATTCAGTGAAACTAGAACGTTAAAATTATCCGACTTGACGGAGATCACTTTTTCTTCCTCCGCCAGTTTATGAAGCAGCTTGCCAAACGTGGAGCAGCCGTAGGTTTTTTCGTTGAAATCAGGCTGCAAGCGAAGCAGTACGCCCTTGAGCTCGCTGGCGAACATCTCCCCCTCGTCCGCCTGTTCCGAAAGGATGGATTCCACCAGCTTCCCGAGAGCGGCCAGATCCAGAGGCTCGTCGGACCCGGCGCTCTTCTTCTTGCTCCGGCTGGCCCTGCTGGTCGATTTGACAGACTCCAGGAACTGAAACTCATTGCAGGCGTTGATGAAGATCGAGCTGGCTACTTCGCTGCGGCTGATCCCGAGCACAAATTTTCCCATCGATTTAAGACGTCCTACCAGGGGGGTATAATCGCTGTCCCCTGATACGATGCAGAAGCTGTCAATCAGCGGATTCGTGTACGCTACCTCCAGGGCGTCAATGACCAGGAGGATATCGGCGTTGTTTTTCTGGCTGATACCGTAGCGAAGAGACGGAACCACGGAAAAAGTGTTGCTCAGAAGAATCTCCTTCAGGTCTTTATACTGGTCCGTATAGCCATAAACCTTTCCAAGCAGAATGTCTCCGCGGATTTTGACTTTTTCCAGAACACTGTTCAGCGTTGCCACCTTGGCCCCGCAGTTTTCGAGGTCCACAAATAAAGCAAAACGAGATGTACTCAAACAAAAAACTCCTTTAAAAATCGTGATAGTGCGCCGGCCCTTCCAAAATAAAAGCGGCGCTTGTTCAGTATAACATATACGGCGTATCATTGCAAAGGCTTAGAAGACGCCAGCTTCCCGAAGTTTTTCCGCAATCATCTGTCCGCATTTGCGCTGGAACTCAGCGCCGGGGTGTCCCCTGCTGCCCAGCTCTTCATCCGGGCATACGGGCAGTTCCATAAACATGGTCAGAGAAGAGGCGGTTTTCGCGTCTTCCTCTACAGCAGAGCGCAGGCAATCCGTCAGCTGATGCTCACACATGCCGTAGGTAAAAAGCACAGGCGTCCCGGGACGGCACCGGTGAATCTGGCGGAGAAAAGCGCAGGCAGCTTCGTGAATCTGGGCAAGGTGGCCTGGTTTTTCTTCTTCTTTTAATCCGTTCAGCGCATTGCTGTCGTTGGTGCCCAGGTTAATCACGACAGCCTTCACCGGATGAGCCTCAAAATCGTGCCGTTCAGAGGCCCAGCGGGAATGGGCTGCTGATGATTCATAGATTCTGGAAAGCACGCATTCTTTCTGCTGATCCCAGCTGGTAAAGATGCCCCAGCCACTCTGAGAGACCCATTCTCCTCTCGCGTCCAGCGTTCGGCAAAGGGTCTGCGCCCAGGAGTTCATTCCGCTGAGCCATACGCTCCGCCATTCCATGCCGTTTCGGGGGCCAACCGTCCCCTCTCCGGTGGTCAGACTGTCCCCAATCACCTCGATCACCGGCTTTTCTTGTACGGGGTAAATCTCCCCCGTCACTTCCATCTCAGTGACTCGAACGATGAGTTGATCGTCGCCTGACATCGGCTGTGTGTCACGGAACAGCATCAGCTCGTGTTCCGCCATCTCATCCATACCGGTCAACAGCATGTACCGGTTTTTGCCTCTGCACAGCGCAAAGCGAGCCGCCGGCGCTCCATCTACCAGGACGCCCATATAAGGGGGCTGATCCGACCATTCCGCTTCGATCACAGCCGTCCACTCTCGAAGCTTCGCGTGAATCACCAGGGAGCTGCCTGTCCAGAAAAGAAAACCCTTTTGACCTTGCGGAAAGCGGCCCACTGCTTTCACTTTTGAATCTTTCTGAACATCAATTGTGATAGTTTCCGGCATAAAACAGCCGCCTTTCTGTGCATCAGGCTGTATATTGATCCAGCCATTTTTCCAGCTGTTCAGCATCCAAATCGATCATCCCGCGGATGCAGCCGTCATCTCCGCCGCCTTTAAACCCTGTAGACTGTCTGAGTGCCTGTGCCACGGCCCGCAGCGGAATCATCCTGCTTACCAATACGACCCGTTGTTTCATGCTATCCGCGAAAAGAACGCCGCAGACCCCGCGGTGAAGCTGAGATAACCGGTCCGCCGCTTCGCTGGCTGTTTTTTCGTTGATATGACCTGCGGACAAGATTACATTCTTTTTTTCCAACGGGACACCGTCCACCAGTTTCTTCAGTTCTGCAGCTTTACTTTCTTCCATCATTCGGACCAATTCATTTTCCCTGTCCATCATTGCCTTGATCTGAGGAGCAAGATTTTCTTTTGAACAGGAAAGCAGCTGGCTGGCCTCTGAAAGAAAATCCGAGTCCTGCCTGGCGGCTTTCAGTGCTCTGCCACCGCAGAGGATATGCAGCCTGGTTCCTCCTTTGTATCGTGAGGCACTAACTACCATCAGTTGACCGATCTCTCCGGTCCTTTTTACATGAGGCGCACAGCAGGCACAGACATCTACTCCAGGAATTGTGACCAAGCGTAATTTCCCGTTGATCTCTTTTTTGCTTCTGTAGGAGATCTGATCCAATTCTTCTTTGTCCGGCCAGGAGATTTCGACAGGTAGATTCTTCCAGATAACCTGATTTGCTTCCCATTCAATTGCCCGTACCTGGTCCATAGATAGGAACCCGTTGTAATCCATAGAGACCGTTCTGTCGCTCAGATGAAACCCGACATTATGAAAACCATATTTCTTATATACCAGCCCGGAAAAAATATGTTCTCCTGTATGGTGCTGCATAAAGTCAAAGCGTCGTGTAAAATCTATCTTCCCGGAAACAACAGAGCCAACTTCTAATGGGTTGTCAGTCAGATGATCGATGATCCCGTTTTTGATCTGCACATCTAGTACATTTACATCGTCACTGATCCTTCCGGTATCCGCAGACTGGCCGCCCTGTTCAGGGAAAAAACAGGTCTGATCCAGGATCACGTGAAAGTGCTCATTATCGGTATCCTGAACGCATGACAGGACTTTTGCTGAAAAACAATCCTGATATGCGTTCTGATCATACAGAGCAAAAGTAGGTTCCAATATACTGCATCCCTCTCTGGGCTTAATAACAAGAAAAAAGCTGCCATTTGCAGGCAGCGGAAAATCGTTTTTATGGACGCCGGCGTTTTTTAATATCGTCGGAAGATTCCTTAGCTTCACCGTACCCGCGGTAATACTTTTCATAATGATTGCCGTAGTACTTTTTATAATAGCTTTTCTCAGCCAGTGATTTTACAGTGACCATATTGATGACGCAGCCGATGACGGGACAACCGGACTGTTCCAGCTGAGAAACCGCTTCTGCAACGTCACGCCGGGACCTTTTCCCGTACTCGATGACAAATACAGCACCGTCACAGTTTTTGGCGACAACCGCAGCATCAATGACGACGCCGATCGGCGGAGCATCGACCAGTACATAATCGAACTTTTTGCCGAGCGTCGCCAGCAAATCGGTAAAATCCTGAGAATCCAAAAGTGGCAGAGGATTTGCAACCGTATCCCCGATCGGAATCAGATACGCGCCTTCCACATCAGTCTGATAAATGATATCTTCCATCTCGCAGTATCCGGCGAGATAATGAACCAGACCGTTGACCGCGCCTTCTGTGTCAAATTTCACTCTGGACATGGTAAAAGAAGCACGAAGGTCAGCATCTACCAAAACGACACTGTTCCCTCGCTGAGCGAGGTTCAGCATTAGCTCCATCGTCAGGGATGATTTGCCTTCGCTCGCAGCGCAGCTGGTCAGCAGGAACTTATTCATGTGACGGCCAACAAATGTCAGATTCGTCGCTATACTGTTCAGCGCTTCCTTTCCTGAATAATCCAGCGCATCTTTCTGGCGAATCAGGACCTGCTTCATTTTTTCGCTCCTTTGTAGTTCCTGGAGTTATCTCCGCCCATACCGCTTTGCATGGTAACGACACCAAGAGTCGGCAGACCAAGCAGCTTCGTAACATCGTCAGCCGTGCGAACTTTATCGTCCTGAATAAAATCAATCACGATGATTGCACAGGCAATGATAGCACCCAAAAGAAAACCAATAATCAAATTCCGAGTTTTAGAAGGAGAACTGGGTCTTTCAGGAACTCGCGCTTCCTGGAAAACAGTGGGTTCTTCTGTCTTCATGACGGCAGAAATAAATTCTCTGCCGACTTTCGCATATGTATTTGCAAGAAGCTGCGCTTCCTTTGGATCGGGACTGGTAACAATAATATCCAAAAGTCTTGTACCGGATGGATTGTTGACCTTTACCATATCTCCAATTTGTTTATAATTATAAGAAAGCCCAAGTTCTTCGATGACTTTCTCATGTACATACCAGTTCTGAAAAACATAGGGATAATCAGCAGCAAGCTGACTGCCGATCTGCAGGTCAGACAAATTAATGGCAGAATTTGTAGAATTTAAAATATATAATTTTGTCGTTGCCTCATACATAGGAGTTATAAAATAAAAAGTCCATATACCGCTGATCAAAGTTCCGATCAACGCTGCGGCAACAATGATATACCATTTATCCAGAAGCCGAAGAAACAGTTCACCAAGATCAATTTCCATTTCTCCGTCTCTTTGCTGCTGTCTTACATTAGCAGAAACAACGGAAGTGCTGCTCTGCTGAGCCGCTTTCATTTCGGACATTGAATACGTACTCCTTTCGAGGCAAAAACTCCTTAACATGAATGACCGGGGGCCTACATTGATTAGAAGGCCCCCGGCAGTAATTCAATTAATTACTTCACCAGAACAGCAACCACAGCATCATTGCCGTTCACAGCTTCAGCCTGTTCCGGAGTCACGGCCACAGAAACAACACCGTCTTCCACGGAAACGACTTCCAGATTGGACCAGCTCACGTTGTCATTGGCAACAAGGCCCAGAAGAACAACCACTTCATTGTCAGCCTTTACACCGGCAACAGCCAGAGAAATCACCATGTTGCCATCGGCCTTCTCCACAGAGAAATCAGCCAGAGAAGCCAGATTGTATTCTTCGGCATTTTCCACAACACTGCCAAAAGCTTCGTTCATGCCAACTTCTTCGATAGCAGCGGCCAGATCCTGCACCAGCTGAGAATTCTCGTCGACTTTAGCCACATCAGCAGGATTTTCAACAGCCTGACCGTCAACGGTCACCTGTACAACAGAAATCCCGCCATTGGGGCTGGCAACGATGCGCAACGCAGTGTCAGCAATAGCCGCAACAGACAGCATCATGACAACAGACAGAACCAGAGCAACTACCTTTTTCATTTTAAACCTCTCCTTTTTTGCCTTTTCAGGCTATTATTTGCGTGTTTGTATGAAGCTTTGAAACCTTATCGTGGTCGCCCACAAGGTTTCAAAGCGACCACCGGCATTTGAACAATCATATATTTATAGATTGTCTTCAGCCTTCTTTATTATTGTGTTGATTTTTATTTTACAACACAATAAGCTGCCTCATACGAAACAACGGGATCATTTTAGCACAACATCTTGATGTTTTCAAGTGCTTTAACGCTATTTTTTTTGTTTTTTTTCAAGAAAATAAAGAACTCTGAGAGAGGCTGCGTAAGCTTCGTTTTTTCTGATACCGCTTTGAATCAAATCTTCTTTTGCCTGTCGCAGATCCATTCCTTCCAGCATTCGGGCCAGGATAGCGAGTTCAGGTGACATCTGGATCTGCTTCTGCTGTTCTTCTTTTTTAGTCAGGCGCAGATCCAGGACCAGACAATACTCCCCTTTGTCCGTCTTCTCGTTTGTACGCAAGGCTTCCAGCACTTCGGCGGTACTCCCGCGGATGGTCAGTTCATGGAGCTTCGTCAAATCGCAGGAGGCAGATACCTGCGCTTCCGGCAAAATCTCCGCAACCGCTTCCATCAGCTTGACGACCCGGTGAGGGGATTCGTGAATCACAGCACCTTGGGTGCCGGCCATGCTTTTGAGCTTTGCGGACAGAGCTCCTTTTTCCCTCGGCAGAAAGCCGTAAAAGGTAAACTCCGTCAAATCAAAGCCGCTGACAGAAACGGCGGAAGCCATGGCCGTAGGTCCGGGTACTGCGCAGACGGGAATACCGTGGTCCGCGCACTCGCGGACAAGGTAGGTACCTGGATCTGAGATCGCAGGGGTTCCGGCGTCTGTTACCAGCGCGACGTCGATCCCTTCCTCCAGCATTCTCTGGACAATCTGCGCCGCCTTTCCCTTTTCGTTATGTTCATGACAACTGGTCAGCGGCGTATGAATGTCAAAGTGAGTCGTCAGCTTTCGGGTGACTCTCGTGTCTTCCGCCGCGATCAGATCCACCTTTCGGAGGGTTTCCACAGCGCGCGGACTCATATCGCTGAGATTTCCGATGGGAGTTGCGACCACGTACAGCATATGTGCCTCCTTCCGGTTTGGTGCCTACAGCTTCTCTACCGCTCTGAGCAGGGCGCTGTGAGCGCGGCTGTTGCGGGCGATTTCTTCAGCGGTCGGTTTCACCGCTCCGCCGTACAGCACGCGGGCAATTGGTTTCTTTCCGCAGATGCAAACCGGTGCTTTGGGCGGACAGGTACAAGGATTCTGCATGCGCCTTAATGTCTGCTTGACCAGCCTGTCTTCAATGGAATGAAATGTCAGTACGCAGAGCCTTCCGCCGGGTGTAAGAAGACTGACCCAATCCTCCAGCGCCTGCGCAAGAGGTGCGAGCTCGTCGTTGACCGCGATGCGGACGGCCTGAAAGGTTCGGCGGGCCGGATGACCGTCATCCTTCTGCCTCACCGCCTTGGGAATGGCAGCGTCCACCACCCGGACCAAATCAAAGGTGGTTGTCAGCGGAGCTTTGTCCCTTTGCTCAATCAGCTTCTGCGCAATTCGTGCAGCCCAGCGCTCGTCCCCATATTCGTACAGGATTCTCGTAAATTCTTCCCGGGAGACAGAATTCAGATAATCCGCCGCCGTCATTCCCCCGGACGGATCCATCCGCATATCCAGCGG
>DGRU01000185.1:1793-3476 GCA_002390025.1 Lachnospiraceae bacterium UBA4380 | reverse complement strand
CCCCAGCTGAGCGAAAAAAAGGCCAGGCTGCAGACCATGGCCTCGAGGCTGCCCAAGGAGAGGGTCAATTCCTATGGCAGCTCAGCCAGGACGATCGTGGAATACAAATATGCGAATTATAATATAGCCGATGCGGAAGCAGACCTGTCGGCGGTGACTGACGAGCTGGCCAGGGCGCAGACGGCCCTGGATGTCGTGAACAATACCATGAAGCTGGAACTGGATCTGTGATCGTGAGAGTCCTCAGCGAAAGCAGCCTTCTTTATGCAGGGATGACCGCCTGCAAAAGGTACAGGTTTCTGCGCCGGTTACGGCGATCTGCTTCTTTCCATGGCTGCATCTGTGTCGCTTTTTTTCAAGTCCGGTTGAGAGTTTAGCGTAAGGGTCATCGTTTTCCGTTATTCTCCGGGCAGGTCATTGTTTAAGGTTAAAGTATCCGCCCGTCATCAATCATGATCCCGCGGCTATGATGCAGACCAGAAAACTTTGCTCCGGGCATCCGGAGCTGCGGCGGAAGTTTGGTTTCATGCCGCTTTTTTCGTTTCTGAGCAAAACAGGGAGGGGTCCGAGGGTCACTTTTTTCCATGTTCACCCATCCGGGGGACCGTCCCGTTTCAGTCCGTTTCAACCAGAACAGCGGAAGGGATACATACCATGAAGATCATTACGAACACAGCTTCTTCGCTCAACATACAGGAAGGTGCGCAGCTTGGGATCAATATCCTGCCGGTCTCCGTCTCCATCGAGGGACGCGTCCTGCGGGATTATATCGACATCAGCCCCGACGAATATGTAAAGCTTCTGCGCGGGAAGGAGATCCCCTCTTCTTCGCAGCCCTCCATCGGAGATATCATGGATCTGCTGGATGATTCCGGGGAGGAGACGATCATGCTGACAGTCGCGGACGGGCTCTCCGGCGAATACGGGTCCGCCATGGCTGTGAGAAACTCTCTGCAAAACAGGGACTCCGTCTACGTGATCAATTCCGGAACTCTGGCGGGCCCGCTGCGCTACATGGCCACTGCGGCGGCGCGGCTCCGGGACCAGGGAGAATCCGCAAAGGAGATCGTCAGGCAGATCACCGCCCTGGCCGGCTCCTCCATCTCCTATGTGATCCCCTCGGACTTCCGTTATCTGAGAAAAAGCGGCAGGATCTCCCATCTGACCTCCCGCATCGGAGGCGCCCTTCACCTTCTGCCGGTCCTGACGCAGACCGAAGACCGGAAGCGTATTTCCTTCAAGACTGTGCGCAGGACCTGGAAATCCGCCGTGGAAACGGTCCTTGCAGGCCTTCGCGAACGCGGCGTCGACGAAGGCTGCCTGATCAGCATTGCCTACGCCGATCAGAGGCCCCTGGCCGAGAAGGTCCTGAAACAGGTCCGGGAAAGCTTCCCTCGCACGGAATGCGAGATTCTGCAGCTTGCGCCCTCCCTGATCACCCATGGCGGCCCCGGCTGCATTGTTATACAGGCCATCCACAAAATATAAGATATGGAGGTCCCCGGCTGCATCGTTATACAGGCCATTCACAAAATATGAGAAAACCGGAAACATGATAAAAAAACTATTTACAATTGATGACTTTCTTGTAGCGTTTGTTTCGGCTCTTGGATATGGTTACGGAGAAACGATCTCGAGACTATTAGGCTGGCCGGAGCCTGTATGCATTGGGGCAAGCTTTGC
>DGRU01000185.1:817-1673 GCA_002390025.1 Lachnospiraceae bacterium UBA4380 | reverse complement strand
AGAAGACGCGCATCTTCACTTATACTGCAGTCCTGCTGATCTTTCTGGCTGCCCATGCGGCTTCCGTGAAGTGGATGGGCGTTTCCATGCTGGATTATCTGCTGGAAGAATTCGCATTTGTCGTCGGTCTTCCCGTTCTCGGCTTCTTTGTGAACCTCCTTATCCGGGGATACCGCATCCGAAAGGTCCGCAGCCGCTACGGGGACGGAAAAGACGGCTATGTATTTGATGTGACCAAAGAAGATATTGAAGAGATCAACCGGCAGAATCAACCTCTCCCCGGGGGCTCCGGGGAAGACCTTTCCGTAAAGACAAAAACCGGCATCTATATCGGAGAAAAGCAAAAGAAAGTGATCTCCTATCTGGGGATCCCCTATGCCATGCCTCCGACAGGCATACTCCGCTGGAAGGCTCCCCGGCCGCTTCCTTCATCCGGGGCAGCAGCTGAGGCAAAAAATTTCGGTCCTTCCGCCATACAGGTCGAACAAAAGGGCTCGATCTTAAAGTACCACCGCCAGAGTGAGGATTGTCTGTATTTAAATATCTGCGTCAGCGCCAGGAAGACCGATACATTAAAGCCGGTCCTCGTACTTTTCCACCACGGCGATTTTACGTTCGGAGGTTCCGCAAGCCCCCTGCTGTACGGCGATCAGTTTGTGAGCGCGCATCCGGATACGGTGTTCGTAAGTTTTAATTATCGCCTCGGCATACTTGGATTTATTGATTTTTCGAAAGTCCCCGGCGGGGAAGCTTACCCGGACAGCATAAATCTCGGACTCCTGGATCAGATCGCGGCTCTCAGATGGATCAAAGAAAATATCGCCGCCTTCGGAGGCGATCCCGACCGGATCACCGC
>DGRU01000185.1:0-696 GCA_002390025.1 Lachnospiraceae bacterium UBA4380 | reverse complement strand
GCTGTTCAGCAAAGCTTTTGTATTCTTTGGAAGCCCGGAAGCAGCCTGTAAAACACCGGATGCCTCCAGGGCCCTGGCAGAGAGCCTGCTGAAAGAAACAAAGGCTGCATCGATGAAGGAGCTGATGCAGCTCGACACAGATTCCCTGAAGGAGGCGTCGCAAAAGCTCTGGCCGGACATGTGCGGGCCGGTCTGTGACGGCACATTGATCCCCGCAGATGTATACCGCGCGTACCAGAAAAGAGCCGCTTCCGGCATCGAATTTATCATTTGCATCCCGATCAGCGAAAGGTTGGTATTCCGCTCCTTTATCGGCGGCCCCAAATACAGGGAACTCATATCCGCGGAGCTTGCCGGCCTGCAGGATCACACAGGCGGTTCCCGCACACTGGAAGAAAATGCGGAGACCGCCGGTCTGCAGGATCACACAGGCGACTCCCGCACACTGGAAGAAAATGCGGAGCTTGTTGAGCATCATAACGCCTCAGGTCTGGTCCGCAGCGCGGCCGCGCTGTCAGAAGGCGGAAATAAAGTACATCTTCTATTCTGGGAGGAAGACCCTCTGATCGAAAAACTCGGTTCAGGGACGGTTGATGGTGTGGCAGCATTCCTGGGAAACAGGGACGCGCTTGAGATGTATGGCAATATATTAAATGATGACCTCTCTGAAGTCCTTCAGAGCCTTTTGGAAAAATT
>DGRU01000025.1:32716-36492 GCA_002390025.1 Lachnospiraceae bacterium UBA4380 | reverse complement strand
GGTTCAGTTCATTGACGTATTCCTGAGCCCAGACATAGGGGTCTTTTCCGTTGGCCTTTGTCCGGACCTCATCAAGGTTCCCAAGTTTTTCTACTGTGACCGTTGTGACCGATCCGTTCTCTTTCCGGATAGATTTCTGGACATAGAAGGAAGCAGAATTTTTGGATCTGCTGACCGTGAGTTTCATGATGATGTACCTCCCACGGTTATATTATACCATATATAGCTACATATAGCTACATTAAATTGCATAAAACTTGACAAAAAAATAAGACTGGAGTCCAGTCTTTATAAGGGTTATCGCTTTATTTAGAGGTGTTGGTTTGATCAGTAGCTGTCAAACTTCCGGGCGAACGCAAGTTACTGTCACGCCCCTCGAGAGGGCGTGAAAAGTAACAAAAGGCCGATAAAAGAACAGGAAGGAATCAGCTGTGGTTTGCCGTATGCGCGTGAATATGGTATTCTATTTGAGGATATATGCGTAAACAGGACGTATAGATGCAATTGAAAAATCCGCGATACGGTAAAAAAGCATGAAAAAACTGCGAAACAGCATCGCATTCAAAAGTATAGCGGGAATTGTCGCTTCGCTGATTGTTTTTTCCGTGATTGTCAGTATAATCGGGTATATGGAGTTTAAGGATGCCATGATGCAGCAGTATGCGAGAGGGGCATTCTATACAGCCAGAGCGGCTGCTCTTACAGTGAATGCAGATCATCTGCAGATGTATCTGGCCAGCGGCGGAACAGAAGAGGAATACATTGATACACAGCAGGAACTCAGTAAGCTGTGTAATTCCCAGGGAGCTGCCTTTGTCTATGTGATTCAGCCTGTTCAACCGGATTACGGTCAGATCGTATTTGTCATGGTTGCCGCCAACGAGAGAACGAACTATCCCGTTTATTCGTGCGGCTACGTGCGGGATACGACAAACGATGAGTACCGGCAGAAATACAGGGCTCTGTATGAGCAGGCGTCGGAGTATGAACTGGTAATCCGCGACAAGGGCTATATTGAGACAGACCCGCACATTACGGCTATGGTTCCTCTGGTCGGTCTGGATGGCAGAACCAAGGCGATCCTCTGTGTACAGAGGCAGATGAGAACGCTCGTCAAGGTCCGTCAGGATTATGTCACCAAGATCTTTCAGGCCATGCTCGTCATGGTGCTTCTGGTGATCCTGGGAGAGGGCATTTACTTCCACAAGCTGCTCCTGGAACCCCTGCAGAAAGTAATCAAAGAGGCGACCAGATTCTCCACAGAGAACATACAGATCCAGGAGAAGCTGACAGATACGATCCGTAGCCGCGATGAGATGGGGGAACTCGCAAAGGCGATTGACGATATGGAAGATCAGATCGCCGGCTATGTCTCGCATCTGACCCGTGTCACGGCGGAGGAGGAGAGGATCCAGACGGAACTGTCACTTGCCTCAAGGATCCAGGCCGCCATGCTCCCCAATGTATTTCCTCCCTTCCCGGAGCGCCGGGAGTTTGAACTATTCGCGTCCATGGATCCGGCCAGAGAAGTCGGAGGAGACTTCTATGACTTCCTGCTGGTGGATGACGATCATCTCTACATGGTCATCGCAGACGTCTCCGGAAAAGGTATTCCCGCCGCACTGTTCATGACGACCGCCAAGGTTATCCTGGCACAGTATATCATTGACGGGAAACCGCCCGAGGAAGTTCTGGAGACAGCCAATGACGCCATCTGCGCGACAAACAGGGAGGAGATGTTCATCTCCGTCTGGATCGGCATTCTGGAGATCTCCACCGGAAAACTGACCGCTGCAAATGCAGGGCATGAATATCCGGTGATCAAAAAGCCGGACGGCCGTTTTGAACTGATCCGGGATAAGCACGGATTTGTCCTCGGCGGCATGGAGGGGATGCAATACACGGAATATGAGATCCGGATGGAACCCGGTTCCAGTCTCTTTGTGTATACAGACGGTGTGCCTGAGGCCGCCGACAGCAGCGTAGAACAGTTCGGCCTGGAGCGCATGCTCACAGCCCTCAATGAGGATCCCGGGGCACACCCGGAAGAGATCGTGCACAGTGTGCGCAGGGCGGTGGACAGCTTCACCGGAGAGGCAGAACAATTCGATGACATGACAATGCTCTGCCTGAGATATAATGGAAATGAAACATACCTTCAGAATCAGGTAAATGACACTGAAAACAGCGCCGGTAGCCAATGCTCCGAAAAACCCACCGGCAGCAGCACGATGACCGGCAATTCCGGTGCAGAGGAGGAATCAGTGAAAGAGCTGACCCTGGAAGCGACTCTGGATAATATCCCGGAGGTGACAGCATTTGTCGACAATCTGCTGGAAAAGGCGGAATGCCCGATGAAGGCACAGATGCAGATTGCTGTAGCGATTGATGAACTGTTCAGCAATATAGCCAGGTATGCCTATAAAGGACGTACCGGCAAGGCTACGGTGCGTCTGGAGATTGAGAAACAGCCGAGGGCTGTGGCAATCACCTTCATCGACCACGGTGTTCCGTATAATCCGCTCAAGCAGAAAGATCCCGACATCACACTGGATGCGGATGAACGCCCCATCGGAGGACTCGGTATCTTTGTTGTCAAAAAGACTATGGACGATGTGCAATATGAGCACAAGGACGGAACGAATATCCTGCGTATCAAAAAGAGGATTTAAACTGTCTGTAAAAGTACAGCAGATATAAATTACTGTAACTTTTCATCAATACCTCATTTCGCTGCATATGAAGATGTACGGCGTTCGGCGATGCGAAGGCACCCTTGAACGGCCGAACGCAAAATATTTTTATTTTTACAAGGAGAATGAAAATGCTGAACATCCAGAAAACAAAAAATGACAAAGAACTTGGCATCACACTGGAGGGAAGACTTGACACTACTACAGCTCCTCAGCTGGAGAAGGAACTGAAGGCTGATGTCAACGGTGTCTCTGAGCTCTGCTTCGACTTTGAAAAACTTGAATATATCTCCTCAGCAGGCCTCCGCGTCCTTCTGTCCGCCCAGAAGATCATGAACAAGCAGGGCCATATGGTGATCCGCAATGTCAACGAAGACATCATGGAGATCTTTGAGGTGACAGGTTTCTCGGATATTCTTGACATTGAATAATTCCGGGACACATGTTTGCTGTTCTGAATATAAAAAGTATTGAATCTGAAAAGTACCGAATATGAAAAGGTCTGAAAATGTAAAGGCACACCGGAGAAGCAGTGTGCCTTTTCTTTTTGTCTTTCCGGCAGGTTTTTTGAACAGATCACGGGGCGGGAATCCGGTTGTTTCGAAAAGCTGCATGTGGTATAATCACTAGTTGCGTCGGGTGTGAACGAGTGTCTTCAAATGACAGGATCCCGTTTTTGTTTCCGGAGCCGGACTGCGGCTTTGGCGCAATCGGCACAGGCATGCGGCGCACATATAATTGCGCGCCCGGCGCGGGACTTGCGGGCGAGTCTTCACTGTAACCGGAACAGTCTTGAACAAAGGAGAAAATAGAGAAAATGAAATTAGGCATTGTCGGACTTCCCAATGTAGGCAAGAGCACACTTTTCAACGCGCTGACCAAGGCCGGCGCAGAAGCAGCAAACTATCCCTTCTGCACCATCGACCCCAACGTCGGTGTGGTTGCGGTACCGGATGAGAGGATCCGTCTTCTGGGCGAGATGTATCATTCCAAAAAGGTGACTCCCGCTGTGATCGAGTTTGTGGATATCGCGGGACTCGTCAAGGGCGCTTCAAAGGGCGAGGGCCTGGGCAACCAGTTCCT
>DGRU01000025.1:16461-32669 GCA_002390025.1 Lachnospiraceae bacterium UBA4380 | reverse complement strand
GCAACCAGTTCCTGGCCAATATCCGTGAAGTCGATGCGATCGTTCATGTCGTGCGCTGCTTTGAGGACGAGAATGTCATCCATGTCGACGGAAGTGTTGACCCGCTGCGCGATATCGAGACCATCAACCTTGAGCTGGTCTTCGCAGACCTTGAAGTGCTGGAGCGCCGCATCTCCAAGGTTGCCCGCACGGCCAAGATGGACAAGGAAGCCGGCAAAGAGATGGAGTTCCTCAAGAGAGTGCGCGAGTATCTCGAGGGAGGAAAGCCCGCATCTCTTCTGGCGGCGGACGGTCTGACAGAGGACGAGGAAAAATGGCTGCAGACCTACAACCTGCTGACCGACAAGCCCGTGATCTATGCAGCCAATGTCGCTGAGGATGATCTGGCCAATGACGGCGCAGACAACGAAGGCGTGCAGAAAGTCCGCGAATATGCGGCCGAGACAAACAGCGGTGTCTTTGTCATCTGCGCCAGTATCGAGTCCGAGATCGCCGAGCTCGATGACGACGAAAAAGCCATGTTCCTCGAAGACCTGGGCGTCTCCGAAACGGGCCTCGACAAGCTGGTCAGGGCAAGCTATACGACCCTGGGCCTCATGAGCTTCCTCACTGCCGGCGAGGATGAGACCAGGGCCTGGACGATCAAGATCGGGACCAAGGCTCCCCAGGCGGCCGGTAAGATCCACAGCGACTTTGAGCGCGGATTCATCAAGGCGGAAGTCGTCAACTACAAGACCCTTCTGGAACTGGGCTCCCTTTCCGCTGCCCGCGAAAAAGGCCTTGTCGGTATGGAAGGCAAAGACTACGTAGTCAAGGACGGCGACGTCATTCTCTTCAGATTCAACGTATAAGAAGCAGCATTGCGGGAGTGTGGAAGGCACGGAGCAATGCGCAGCTTCTTACAAGGACAGAGAAAGCAGCGAGGAAAAGCCGAGGGAGTTTTGTGCTTGCACAAAAACTCCCGTGGCCTTGACGAGCGCATAAACATGAGGTTTTTTATGCCACAGATGATGGAAGACATGGACATTGCATTCCCCAATCTCGGGATCTATCTCCGCAATGTCCCCAAAACGATAATGATCGGCAGCTTCGGGATCGCCCTCTACGGTATCCTGATCGCGGCGGCCATGCTGATGGGCGTCGCAGTTGCTGCCCGCATCGCCAAAAAAACCGGACAGGACCCTGATCTTTACTGGGACTCCTTTGTCTTTATCGTGATCTCGGCGATCGCCGGGGCCCGCATCTATTATGTGATCTTCATGTGGGATTATTATAAGGATAACCCCCTTCAGATTTTTAATCTGCGGGGAGGCGGCCTTGCGATTTACGGCGGCATTATCCTGTCCGTTATTACGATCTTTATATTCTGCAGATTTAAAAAAGCAAATCCTTATCTGTTTCTGGACACGATCGGCTTCGGCCTTGTTCTGGGACAGGTTCTGGGCCGCTGGGGCAACTTCTTTAACAGAGAGGTTTTCGGCGAATATACAGACGGACTGTTCGCCATGCGCCTGCCCATTTCCATGGTGCGCGCATCCGATATCAGTGAGAACATTTCCGCCCATATGGAGGCGGGAACCAATTACATTCAGGTGCATCCGACTTTTCTCTACGAGGGAATGTGGAATGTCATGGTCTTTCTCCTCATGGTCATCTACCTGAAGAAAGAGATCAAGCGGTTCCACGGCGAGATATTCCTGGTCTATCTTGCGGGATACGGGATCGGACGCGCGATCATAGAGTATATCCGCACTGACCAGCTCTACATCCCCGGAACAAGGCTGCCGGTCTCCATGGTTCTGGGAATTGTCATCGCAGTGCTTTCCATCTTCACGATCATTGTCGGAAGAAAACGGTTTCCCCGTGTAAACCCGGAGGAGCAGTCAAAACAGGAAGGGGAGCCGGAAACCGCGGGATGAGATCTGCGGTTCACGCCGCTCATACATTTTAATACATTGATTTTTATAAACTAATATACATTAATATATGTAAACAAATATATGTGAACAGACCATATCAAGCAGTCGCAGCTGTCTCCGGGCAGGCTTTGCGGCTGCTTTTTTTTCATCGTCGGCCAGTAATTGCGGGCCGGTCCTGAACCGTCTGAGCATACTCTCGAACATGACTCGAACGGGATTTTACCATTTTTTGAAACCGAATCGAACAGGAGTCGAACATCCGGAAAAACCCTCCAAAGGTATTGAAAAGTACCTGTCAAGTTGCTATTATTGACATAAAAGTGGGTAATTGTGGAGGAAAGTGGCGAATGTTCATGGGTTCCTATGATCATTCTCTCGATGCGAAAGGGAGAGTGATCATTCCTTCCAAGTTCAGAGAGGCGCTGGGAGAGAAGTTCGTGATCACGAACAGTCTCGATCCCTGTCTGTGCGTCTACGACATGCCTGCCTGGGAGCGATTTGTACAGAAGCTGTCCGGGCTTCCTTATAATACCCGGAAACAGCGCGAACTCGTTCGTTTCTTCCTGTCCAATGCCATTGAAGTGGAGCCGGACAAACAGGGCAGGATCCTGATCCCTGCCAAGAACAGAGAACATGCCCATATAGAGAAAAATGTAATCATGATGGGCGTCGGCGCCAGGATCGAGATCTGGGATCCCGAGACCTATGAAAAGGACGCCATCAGTGACGACATGAATGAAATCGCCGAGGAACTGCTCGGCAACGGATTTGAGATTTAAAGACAAGAACCTTCGTTTTGAGGATATAAAGCATATCGAGAACATTAATCTTATTGAAGGTATAAATCTTATTGAGGATATAATTCCATAGGCGGCTGTGCATCGGTGCGGCAGAAGGCTTAAGTCCGGTTATTTGCGGAGAGGGTGTGTGCCCGGACCGGCAGGGCGTGCGAAAACAAAAGTGCGCTGATCCTTTTGCGGCCGCACCGGCGTGCGGCAAGAGGTGGAGAAATTGGAATTCAAACATACTTCGGTGCTGCTGGAGGAGGTCCTGCAGGGACTCTGCATCAGACCAGACGGAATCTATATAGACGGTACCCTTGGCGGCGGCGGCCACTCCTTCGAGATTGCTTCGCGGCTCACAGAGGGAGGACATCTGATCGGCATCGATCAGGACGACGACGCACTTGCTGCGGCAGGAGAGAGGCTCGCCCCTTTCAGGGACCGGGTCACTTTTGTGCACGACAATTATGAAAACATGGAAAATGCCGTGCAGGCTTTTTTTGAGGACGGGATCACTGAAGGCAGGATCAACGGGATCCTGCTCGATCTGGGGGTCTCCTCCTATCAGCTTGACAACCCCGAGCGCGGATTTTCCTATCGCGCGGATGCGCCTCTGGATATGCGCATGGACCGCAGCGCCGCGGTCAGTGCCAGAGATATAGTGAATGAATACAGCGCACAGGAACTGACAAGGATCCTGCGCGACTACGGCGAAGAGCGGATGGCCGCAAAGATCGCCGCAAATATTGTGCGTGCCAGAGAAGAGGCACCCCTGGAGACCACCGGCCAGCTCGTGCAGATCGTCGAGAGATCCATTCCAATGAAGATGCGCGAGAAGGGCGGCAATCCCTGCAAGAGAACTTTTCAGGCGATACGGATCGCCTGCAACAGGGAGCTGGAGGTGCTCGAGGATTCTCTCGACACCATGATCGGCATGCTTGCGCCCGGAGGACGGCTGTGCATCATCACCTTTCATTCGCTGGAGGACCGCATTGTCAAAAATGCTTTCCGCAGAAATGAAAATCCCTGCATCTGCCCGCCTGAATTTCCGGTCTGCGTGTGCGGACGGGTATCAAAGGGACGGGTGGTCACCCGCAAGCCCATACTCCCCGGAAAGGAAGAACTTGCGGAAAACCGCAGATCGGCGAGTGCAAAGCTCCGCATTTTTGAAAAAAAGTAACGCCTTCCGCAGACATTGCGATTTTATGGAAGGCTGCAGACTAATAAACGAAATATCATGCTGCAGCGCAACAGCCCGCCCGGAGCGGACTGCGGGCCGGCGAAAACTCTCGGGACTCTCCGAAAATTTTTGAGAGAAGACATGTGAACGCAGGCAATACAGGAGTCAGAGATGGTCAGAACACTGGATGCAGACAGCAGCTCTGCATTTGAGAGAAACAGATACAGGACGTCCGATCAGGGACGCAGAGACCGGCAAACAACGCGTTCTGCCGGAAGGCCTGGGAATTCTGCGGGCGCAAGGCAGACGCGGAGCACATCCGCGGGCACCCGGAGCGCAGGCCAGGCGCGGAACACATCCGCCGGGACCGGAAGGAACGGCCAGGCGCGGAGCGTATCCGCGGGCACCCGGAGCGCAGGCCAGGCACGGACCGCATCCGCCGGGACCGGAAAGAACGGCCAGGCACGGAGCACCACCTCCGTGGCCACCCGGAGCGCAGGCCGGGCACGGAACGCATCCGCCGGGACCGGAAGGAACGGCCAGGCGCGGAGCGTATCCGCGGGCACCCGGAGCGCAGGCCAGGCGCGGACCGCAACCGCCGGGACCGGAAGGAACGGTCAGGTACGGAGCACATCCGCGGGCACCCGGAGCGCAGGCCAGACGCGGACCGCATCCGCCGGGACCGGAAGAAACGGCCGGGTACGGACCGCATCCACAGAAACAGGCAGAGCCGGGCGGGCCGGTCAAAGCCCTGCACGCACCCGCCGCTATGAGGAGACTGCAGAGGCCAGGGGCGTGAGAGTGGCCGAAGCCAACCGCGAGGCCGGAAAGACTGTCCGGCGCAGCAGTCCGGCTGCCATGAGCCTGCAGACAGTTGCGGGAATGCTGGTGATCATTGCCGTCATGACTGTGGTCCTGATCTACTACATCAAGCTGCAGGCGGATGTGACCAGAACATCCCAGGAGCTTGCGTCGCTGGAGCAGCAGCTGACTCAGATCAAGGCAGAGAACGACGCATCCTACAATGAGATCAACGACAGTATCAGCCTGGAGGAAGTGCGCAAAAGAGCCATCCAGGATCTGGGAATGAAATACGCTGACAGGGACCAGGTCATTATTTATTCAGGGACGGAAAAGGATTCTGTTCATCAGGTCTCGTCACTCAATGACCGGTGAGTTTCTCTGAGCGAGTCTTGAAACAGATGGACACAGAAAGGAAACGGCAATTTTGAGCAGAGAAGAAAGAGAGCGCAGCGGACGCGCGGGATCTTCCGGGAACAGGAAGGTCCGGCGCGGTCCCCGTCGTTTTACCATCAGCATGCAGAAAAGACTGGTGGTCTTATTTCTGATCGTATTGATGGCATTTGCCCTGCTGGCATTCAGGCTGATCCTGATCCAGCGGGATAACGGCCGCACCTATACGATGCAGGTTCTCTCACAGCAGGCCTATGACAACAAGAGCCTGCCCTATAAACGCGGCAGGATCACGGATGCCAAGGGAACGGTTCTGGCGGACAGCCAGCTGGTCTACAACGTGATCATAGATGCCAGCCAGATGCTGGAGGACGATGGAAAATATCTGGAGCCGTCCCTCAACGCAGTGGCCAGACTGGGCATTGACAAGGAAGAAATCAGAGCTTACGTAACAGAACATCCCGGATCCCAGTACTATATAGCCCTCAAAAACCTGCCCTATACGGACAAGAGAGCCTTTGACCGGGAAAACGAAGAGGGAGTCAAGGCGGAACAGGACGCAGTGGAGGCGGCCGCGGAGGCTGCTGAAAAAGCCGGGAAGGACAGGTCAGAGGCGGAGCCGGTAGAACTGGTCTACACCAACATCAGGGGGATTTGGTTCGAGGACAACTATATCCGCAATTATCCCTGCAGTACGCTTGCCGCGGACGTGATCGGCTTTACAGTGGGCAATAATATCGGGTCCTTCGGCCTGGAGGAATACTACAATGACACCCTCAACGGCGTGGCGGGCCGCACATACGGATATCTGGACGAGTCTCTGAACATGGAGCAGACAACCATCCAGCCGACGGACGGAAACAATCTCATCCTGACTCTGGATGCCAACATCCAGAGCATCTGCGAAAAATATCTGAAGGAGTTCAACGAAGATCTCAAGGATCATAAGCATAAGGGAAACGGCTCCAATAATGCCGCCTGTATCATCATGGATATCGACACGGGCGGGATCCTTGCCATGGCCAGTGAGCCGGGCTTTGATCTCAATGACCCCTACAATATAGCCGCTGTGGCAGGCATGCCCAAGCTCGACGAGAAGGATACCCCGACCACAAGCTATCTGACGGAAGCGGATGCAAAGAACCTCTCTGACGCCGACCGCTCCAGATATCTGAGCGCTCTGTGGAACAATTTCTGCATCAGTTCCCACTATGAGCCCGGATCCACAGCCAAGCCTTTTACCACGGCCATGGGCCTTGAGACCGGAACTCTCAAGAAAGATGACAAGTTCCAGTGCAACGGCACACTTGAGGTGAGCGGCAACTGGATCAACTGTGCCCACCTGGAAGGCGACGGCCTTCTGGATATCAGCGGCGCCATTGAGCGCTCCTGCAACGTTGCTCTGATGCAGGAGGCATTCAAGATCGGCCCCGAGCTTTTCTGCAAGTACCAGAACGTATTCAATTTCGGACTCAGGACAAATATCGACCTTGCAGGTGAAGCGCGCACGGACGGCTATCTCTATTCGGTTGACGATATGACAGAGATCGACCTGGCCAGTAACTCCTTCGGCCAGAACTTCGAGGCGACAATGATCCAGATGGCTTCGGGTTTCTGCTCGTTGATCAACGGAGGCTATTACTACCAGCCCCATATCGTCGACAGCATCACCAGCGCCGGCGGGTCCACCGTTCATACCAACAGCCCCCGCGTGCTGAAAAAGACCATCTCTGAAGAAACCAGCTCCCTGATCAGGGATTACTGCATTCAGGCTGTCGAAGGCGACCATGCAACCGGTAAACTGGCCAGGCCTGCCGGCTACCGCATAGGCGGAAAGACCGGAACGGCGGAGACCCTTCCCCGAGGAAACGGCCAGTATGTCGTCTCATTTCTGGGATTTGCACCCGCAGAGGATCCCCAGATCGTAGTCTACGTCGTCCTGGACCGCATCAATAACAAAAAACAGGACGAGGCGGGCAGAGCCTGTATCCTCACGAGAAAGATCCTGACAGAAGTGCTCCCCTATATGAATATTTACATGACTGAGCCGGTCACGGACGAGGAGCGCCTGGAACTGGAAGAACTCGGCCTCTATGATACAAACGAAGCCTCCCCCGATGATGAGGAGACAGAAGAATCACAGTGGTAATAACCGGAAACAGTACAATGGTTCAATCAACAGATCAGCCTGAACCGAAAGAGAAAATAATACCGGAAAGGAATTGATAAAATGCATCTGGATGTAGATCTTACCGCAGCGGTGATAACCTTTCTGACAGCATTTGCGGTAAGTGCTGTCTCCGGCAGATTTCTGATCCCTTTTCTCAGAAGTCTCAAAGCCGGCCAGACCGAGCGCGGCGAAGGCCCCAAGAGTCATCTGAAAAAGACAGGCACGCCCAATATGGGAGGACTGATGATCCTGCTGGGAGTGACCGTGGGATCCCTTCTGCCCTTCAGAGGACATATGCAGTCCATCCCTATCCTGATCCTCACCATCGGTTTCGGATTCATCGGATTTGCGGACGATTATATTAAGGTGGTGAAAAAAAGGTCGGACGGCCTCTTTGCGTCGCAGAAGCTTGCCCTGCAGATCGTGGTTGCCCTCCTGTTTGCCTTTTATGTCCAGAAGATCCACTACGTGCCCCTGAGCATGAAGATCCCCTTCATGTCCGGCCGCTTTCTGGATCTGGGTATCTTTAATATCCCGGTCATGGTCTTCATTATCGTGGCGACTGTGAACGGAACCAACTTCACCGACGGTGTCGACGGGCTGGCCAGCTGCGTCACGATCGCAGTGACGATATTTTTCGTCATTGCAGCTGCCGCGGCGGCCTCAGGTGTGATCACGGCGGGCACAGCCATGATCGGTGCCCTGCTCGGTTTTCTTCTCTACAATGCCTATCCCGCAAAAGTCTTCATGGGAGATACCGGTTCGCTTGCCCTGGGAGGATTCGTCGCAGGCATGGCCTATATGCTCAGACTGCCCATCTTCATTCCGGTCATCGGGTTTATCTATTTCATCGAGGTGGTCTCGGTCATTATCCAGGTGCTGTGGTTCCGCAGAACAGGCGGCAAACGATTCTTCCGCATGGCACCGATCCATCACCATTTCGAACTTGGCGGGTGGTCAGAGGTGCGCGTTGTCGCAGTATTTACCATCGTCACTGCCGTGCTGGGAGCTGTTTCGATCCTGGCACTCTGATGAGCCTGAACCGTGGGGCCGGACAGCACGGTAAATCTGACATGGATCATCAGGCCATCACATGGTTTCATTCTTCATTGCGCAATGCCCGTGACTTCCTGACAGCCGCGGGATTTGAGCACAGAACCCGCAGGCGGGTCCGGCATGTTAATACAGACTGTTAATACAGACAAAGGAAAAAAGATGAACTGCACTGGAAAAAAAGTCCTTGTAATCGGAACAGGTCTCAGCGGAATCGGCGCCGCACAGGTACTCAGCCGGAAGGGAGCGTCGGTCCTGCTTCTGGACCAGAATGAAAAAGCTCAGGAAGAGCAGATCCGGAATAAATTTGCCGGGGCGCTGACAGCGGAAGAGATGTCGCGCATCTGTGTGAAGATCGGAGATCTGCCTGAAGAATGTCCTGATGGATCCGGCCGTTTTGACCTGGTCGTTCCCAGTCCGGCGGTCCCCCTGGACTCGCCCCTGGTCAAGCGGATGACAGAGGCGGGCATACCGGTCATCTCCGAGATCGAACTCGGCTACCTGTTCGAAAAGGGCAAGGTCCTGGCGATCACAGGAACAAACGGCAAGACCACCACGACAACGCTCGTTGGCGAGATCATGAAGGCAGCTGCGCAGCAGGGCCTTTTCAGCCGTGCCTTTGTGGTCGGAAACATAGGCCGTTCGTATGCGGCGGCCGCTGCGGAGACAGATCCCGGATCTGTCACGGTGGGAGAGATCAGTTCCTTCCAGCTCGAGGCGGCGCACACATTCCGCCCCGCGGTCAGCGCGATCCTGAATATTACGCCCGATCATCTGAACAGGCACTACACCATGCAGAACTACGCGGCGATCAAGGAGCGCATCGGGGTCAATCAGACAAAGGAAGATACCTGTGTCCTCAACTATGAAGATCCCTGGCTGCGTCCTTACGGAGAGCACTTGTGCCCCGCGCGCGTAGTATGGTTCTCCTCTCAGACCCGGCTGCGGGAGGGCTTCTACCTGGACGGAGAGGATATTTTCCGCGCCGATGGCAGCGGCAGGTCCGAGAAGCTGATGAATGTCCGCCAAATGCAGCTGGTGGGTCTGTGCAACGCCGAGAACGTCATGGCGGCCATGGCGATCACAGAGGCGGCCGGCGTACCCATGGAGACGATCCTTAAGGTCATCCGTGAATTTCCCCCTGTTCCCCACCGGATCGAATTTGTGGGCGAGAAGAGGGGTGTCAAATATTACAATGACTCCAAGGCAACCAATCCGGATGCCGCGATCCAGGGCATAAGAGCCATGACAGGTCCCACCATCCTGATAGGCGGAGGTTATGACAAGAAGAACAGCTATGACGAGTGGATCGAGGCATTTGACGGAAAGGTCAAAAAGCTGGTCCTGATCGGCCAGACCCGCGAGGACATCGCCGCCTGTGCCCGGGCCCACGGCTTTACGCAGATCCTCTTCTGCGACACCTTCGAGGAGTGCATGAAGACCTGCACTTCCCTGGCCGAACCCGGAGAGGAAGTCCTTCTGTCTCCCGCCTGCGCCAGCTGGGGCATGTTCGAGAATTACGAGCAGCGGGGCCAGGTGTTCAAGACCATCGTGCGCAAGTTTGAGTAAGGCATGGAGAAGGCGAAAANNGCCTGCGCCAGCTGGGGCATGTTCCCCAACTACGAGGTCCGCGGCGATATTTTCCGCGAGTATGTCCGCAATCTCCCGGATTGAACTGATTGCAGTATCGGGAGAGAACAAAGCGCAGAGAACAAACTGCAGAGAACAAGCCGCAGAGAATCAACCGTAAAGAACAAACTGCAAAGAATCTAACGTAAATAATCAAACGTATAGAATAAAGCGTAAAAAATAAACAGTAGAAAACAAACAGTTAACCGCCCTGCTGCGGCAGGTGACAGTCTATTTTGTCTGCCCCGATTGCGGGTAAAGACGGGAGGAGAGCAGGAAGATTTTGTTCGCTCAAAAAAGAAAAAAAGCAAAAAAGGAAAAACCGAACAGAGCGCGTTCCGCCCGTGCAAAGAGACCGGGATTCAATGACTACAGTCTGGTATTTATCGTTCTGGTCCTGCTCGCATTCGGCCTTGTCCTTTTGTACTCTACAAGCTCCTATATCGGTGTAGTCGAACACAACGGCGACTCCGCCTATTACCTCAAGCGTCAGCTGGTGTTTACAGGTCTGGGTCTGATCCTGATGATCGTGATCGCGATCATCCCCTACGGGTGGTGGAGATATTTGTCCATACCGGGATTTCTGATCTCGGTCGGCCTGATCCTGATGGTCATTCCTTACGGAAGAGAGGTCAACGGCGCAAAGAGATGGCTTGATTTTAAAGGCGTATCCCTGCAGCCGTCCGAAATGGCCAAGGTGGCCATCATCATATTTACGGCATATATCATAGAATTGATCGGACGCAGACGTCTTCAGACCTTCTGGGGGTTTTTGCTTCCCATGGTGCCTTCCGGCATCATAGCAGTCATGCTCTGGAAGATCACCAATAACATGAGCTCAGCGCTCATCATACTTGCCATTTCCTTCGGCATGCTCTTTGTCGCGTGTCCTGATTACAAGCGCTTTGTGGCCCTCGCTGTCTTGGGAGCAGGAGCCTGCGCCGGAATCGTCACCTATATCGTCAGGATGGCGGATCAGAACAACATGGGCTTCCGCGGCGGCCGTATCCTCGTGTGGCTTGATCCGCAGGCATACGCCGATGATACCGGCTTCCAGACACTGCAGGCGCTCTACGCCATAGGCTCGGGCGGCATTTTCGGCAAGGGACTGGGGCAGAGTATGCAGAAGATCGTTGTCCCTGAGGCACAGAATGACATGATCTTTTCCATTATCTGCGAGGAGCTGGGCCTGTTTGGAGCCATCGGCATCATGGTCCTGTTTGTCCTACTGATCTGGAGATTTATTCTGGCCGCGGGCAATGCCGTGGATCTGTACGGGGCTCTGATCGTGACCGGTGTCATTACACATATATCGGTGCAGGTCATCCTCAATATCGCAGTTGTCACCAACACCATTCCCAATACCGGTGTCACGCTGCCCTTCATAAGCTACGGAGGCTCCTCGCTCTTCTTCCTGTTGGCGGAGATCGGAATGGTGATGAGTGTCGCCCGCAAGAGCAGCAAGGTGCAGGCTGAATATCTCAAACAGCATCCCGAATCGGAGTGACGGGGGCAGAGCCCCGCAGCGATACCGGCGGGTACGGCGGGGGAATTTTATCGGAATAATCCATTGCAAGGGAAATCCCGTGCCGGAACCCCGGAAACCCGGATCCGGATGGCCGGTGATAGAACGGAATAACAATGAAGAAACAAACAAAAGGAACACAGTGCAATGAAAAATACGGCATCCATACAAAAGAATCAAGAGATGGAAATCAAAGTGCGCGGCATGTACGGCAGTACTGTGAACGCCGTTGACAGAGGCTTCGGGACAAGAGCGCATGCCGCCGGGAGCCGGGCAAAAGTCCATCCCGGAGAAGCCGGCATCGTCAGCGGGCGCAGGATCAGGATCGATACGCCTTCCCGTCCGGTGCTGCAGTCGATCCGCCGGGTCCTTACTCTGCGCAATATCCTTCTGGCCCTGATCTCGGGTGTTTTCATTGCTGCTGCCGTGATCCTGATGCTGTTCAACTTCGAGTACGCAACCATCTACGGCAATACAAAGTACAGCAATGAGCAGATTGAGTCCTTTATTACCCAGGGATATCTGGGTGAGAATACCTTTGTCATGGCTGTGAAGTACCACCACCGGAAGGTTTCTGACATACCCTTCGTTGACCAGATTGATATAGACTTGGTCAATCCGTCGACTGTTCGAGTCAACATCACCGAAAAACCCACAGACGGCTGTATTTTCTATAAAGGCAACAATGTATATGTCTCAAAAGAGGGCGTCATACAGACGGTTTCCAGGCGCAATGTCGAAGAGACGACCGTCATCAAGGGTGTGGTCCTGACACATTCCAATACCGGCTCCCAGGTTCTTGCCAAAAACCAGCTGGGACTGGATCTGTCACTGGAACTGATCCGTGCAGCAGCCAAGTACGGGATCCGGGCGGATTCCATAGATGTCGATCAGAAGAGCAGCCTGACGGCATCTTTCGGAGACGTGAAAGTCCTGGTCGGCAAGACCGGGTACGACGAGAAGATGTATAAGATGCATCAGATCCTTCCTTATCTGGAAGGACGCAGCGGAGTGATCTCCATGATCGGATATGAGGACGGCGACACTTCTAATGAAAATATAGTGCTGTCCCCGTCCATGTCGGAGGAGTCCATACAGGGTGCTGAGGCGGCTCAGAAAGCCCAGCCCGCCTCGGAAGAGGATACCACCGAAGAAGCTGCCGCGGTGGAAGAGGATGACCGGACCGAATCCAAAGAAACGGATGCGGCAGAAGAAGAGAAGAAGCAGCAGGAAGACCCGAAGTCCGAAAAGGAAAAACAGGAAGAGTCCGGAGCGGCCGGCGCACAGCCTCAGACAGAAACTCCCGACCGGTAATTGAAATGAGTTGAATGCAGGCTGAGGAGCAGAAGAGGCAGGGCGGAAACCGGGAACAATCGCCGAAGCGCAATCCGGGCTGAGGGAAGAGATGATCTGAAAATTAGTTACAGTCAGCTCGGGAAAAGCGCGAAAGTAGTCAGAATAATGCGGCTTTTTGTATAAAAACAACGGATTTTTTGTCTATAATGAATTGATCAATCAGAAAAACGGGCACTTTCCCAGAAGTGGCCGTTTTTTTGACTGTAAAGGTCAAAATCTTGCGGACACTTCTAAAACCGCCCAATTCGGCATTGATTAATCCAAAACCAGATTGTATTATAAGTTTGGTTTTGAAATATCTTCATGGTATTTTCATGTAAAAATATAATGATGATAAAAGAAAAAGGGATTGAAGGAGGAAATAACCGTGCTTGAGATTAAAACAAATGATACAGAGACTGCTTGCAAGATCATTGTGGTCGGTGTAGGCGGCGCAGGTAATAATGCAGTAAACCGCATGGTCGATGTCGACATTACCGGTGTTGAATTTATTGGTGTCAATACTGACGTCCAGGCACTTCAGCTCTGCAGAGCTCCCAAGCTCCTGCAGATCGGTGAGAAGCTTACAAAAGGACTCGGCGCAGGTGCAAATCCCGAGGTCGGCATGAAGGCCGCTGAGGAGAGCGCAGACGAGATCGCAAATGCCATCAAGGGCGCGGACATGGTGTTCGTAACCTGCGGTATGGGCGGCGGAACCGGAACCGGCGCTGCTCCTGTCGTTGCCAAGCTGGCCAAGGACCAGGGCATCCTGACCGTAGGCGTTGTCACAAAGCCCTTCAGCTTTGAGGCCAGAAGCCGTATGACACGCGCCATGGACGGCATCGAGAATATTAAGGAAAACGTTGATACCCTCATCGTGATCCCCAATGACAAACTTCTTGAGATCATGGACCGCAGGACAACTCTTCCCGAGGCACTGAAGAAGGCCGATGAAGTCCTTCAGCAGGCAGTTCAGGGAATCACTGACCTGATCAATGTTCCCGCGATCATCAACCTTGACTTCGCGGATGTCCAGACCGTTATGCGCGATAAGGGCGTTGCCCACATCGGTATCGGCTACGGCAAGGGCGAGACCAAGGCTACCGACGCTGTCCGCATGGCAGTCGAGAGCCCTCTGCTCGAGACCACTGTCAACGGCGCAACAGATGTCATCATCAACATCTCCGGCGACATCTCCCTGGCAGACGCATCCGACGCTGCAAGCTATGTCCAGGAACAGGCCGGTGAAGATGTCAACATCATCTTCGGCGCTATGTATGATGACAGCAACACGGACGCCTGCGATGTCACTGTCATCGCTACAGGCATCGGCAACAAGGATGTCATCTCCCCCAACACGATCTTCGGCACTGCTGCAGGCAAGTCCAGCCCTTACAGCAGAGATCTCAAGACCGGTTTCGGCGAGCAGCTGCAGAGGAATTCCGGTTCCTACAACCGCTCCGCAGGCGGCGCGGCCCGTCAGAAAAATCTCGAGATCCCCTCTTTCCTCAGAAACAAGAGGTGATCGGCAGATCGAGTCTGCAGGCAGGAATTGAATAATTCAAATTTCCTCTTTCCTTTTCATAAAAAGGTGCTATAATAGTCAAGTCGGAAAAAACAACGTTCCGGGCCGTATCTTGCGGCCCGGAAAAATATGGGGACGTAGCTCAGTTGGGAGAGCGCAGCGTTCGCAACGCTGAGGTCGCGGGTTCGAATCCCGTCGTCTCCACTTTCAGAGACCCGCGTAAACACTGGCAAAACTAAAAAGACCAGTATTTATGCGGGTTTTGATTATTCCGACAGTCGGACAAAACATGAATAAACAGCCCTCGATATGGCTCAGAAGGGCCACTTCGGGGGCTTTAGGTTTGAAATGTTCAGACGTTGATTCAGGTGAAAAAATGGCAAAGAAACATAGAATAAAAGTAAATTTTATCTATCAGCTGGCATATCAGATCCTTCTGGTAATTCTCCCGCTGGTGACAGCTCCCTATATCGCACGAGTCCTGGGTCCGGAAAATAACGGAATCTACACCTATACCCACGCAATCGTTAATTATTTTGTTGTTTTTGCGGCACTTGGAATTGAAGCATATGGAAACCGGCTGATCGCCCAGTCCAAGAACAAGGACAGACAAACCCTGAACAAGGCTTTTTCCAGTGTTTTCTGGATGCATTTTATCGTGGCATGTGCCGCGGCCCTTGTATATTTTGTCTATGTTACCGTCATCGCGAGCCGGTATCGGCAGATTGCGGTCATTCAGGGCATCTGGGTTCTGGCTTCCATCATCGATATCAACTGGCTCTTTTTCGGGCTGGAGGAATTCAAACTTACCGTTACGAGAAACACGATCATTAAGCTGGTCACTGTTTTCTGTATTTTCGCATTTGTAAGGACCCGGGACCAGCTCTGGCTGTATACTCTGATCATGGGAATGGGTACTTTCCTGAGCAATGCGGTTCTGTGGGGATTCGCCAGAAAATATGTCCTCTTTACAAGGGTGACATTCAGAGAGATCATTGTACACTTTAAACCTCTTGTGATCCTGTTCCTGGCTGTCATCGCAACCAGTATTTACAGAATGATTGACAAGGTAATGCTTGGCTGGTACAGTGACATGTCGAATCTGGGTTCCTATGAGTATGCGGACCGCATGATCAAGCTGGTGATCACCCTGATCACTGCCCTGGGAACCGTTATGCTGCCCAGAATGTCGGCTCTGTATGCGGAAGGAAAAGATGAACAGGCGGCCAGGTATATGAACTCGACCTCCCAGTTCATGTTCGTCATGGCTTTTGCCCTGGCCTTCGGGCTGGCAGGCATAGCGGACGAGTTTATGCCGACCCTTCTGGGACCCGGATATGAGGGATCTGTGATCCTGACAAAAGTGCTGTGTATCTCTCTCCCGATCATGGGCTGGAATAATCTGGTCCGGACGCAGGTCCTGATGCCCAAGGAAAAGGACCGGGTCTATATCGTGGCAGTATGGGCGGGCGCCATCGTCAATATCATCCTGAATTATCTCTTTATCCACTGGTACGGTCCGATCGGAGCAGCGATTGCCACTGTGGCAGCCTATGCTGTTGTCGGCGTATTTCAGACCTATCCCCTGAAGAAGGAGCTCCCTGTTGCTTCCTATCTTAAATATGTCTTCATTCCCCTGATCAGCGGAGTGATCATGTATGTATGCGTGCGGGCAGTAAGCCGGGTACTGAAACCGGGAATTGCAGGTATAGCGGTCGAGATCCTGACAGGCGCTGTCATCTACCTTGCGATCAACCTTGTCTACCTGATGCGGTCGAAGAATGAAGTCTTTGAGGACGTTTTGCAGAAATATAAGAAAAAACTGCATAAATGATCATAAGCCCGCGAACGGAGGCAGACAGCAGATAAACGAAAAAAGACAGCTGGTGAACGGAG
>DGRU01000025.1:1731-16335 GCA_002390025.1 Lachnospiraceae bacterium UBA4380 | reverse complement strand
CAGACAGCTGATAAAGGGAAAAAAGGCAGCTGATGAACGGAGAACAGACAGCTGATAGATGGAGATAGATAAATGAGCAGCGGATTACCAAACCTTCCGGATCGTCAACATTGCAGCGGATGCCGGGCCTGCAGAGATGTCTGCCCCAAATCGGCCATCGTGATGAAGGCCGATCGACATGGCTTTTTTTATCCTGAAGTTGACGAAAATCTTTGTATTGCATGCAAAAAGTGTGAAAAAACATGCCCGATGCTGAATCAGCCGGCGGCCTGCAGGCAGGTCAGGGAAGCCAGGGTCGGTGTTCATAAGGATGCGGATGTGACAGCCCGCAGTTCATCCGGAGGTGCTTTTTCTGCAGTCGTCAGGGCCTGGCAGCCGGATGCGGTCTGCGGAGTCAGATGGGATGGATTTCGCGCCGTCAATGATATCGCATACTGCGAGGAGGACATCAGAGCCTTCTCAAAATCCAAGTATATTCTCAGTGATACGGAGCAGATCTATCAGAGGGCGGCAGAAGAAGTCAGGGCAGGGAAGAGAGTCCTTTTTTCCGGTACCCCCTGCCAGGTAGCCGCATTCCGCAATATTGCGGGCGAACAGGACAATCTGCTGCTGGTGGATCTGGTCTGTCACGGTGCTCCCAGTCAGAAACTTCTGGAGATGCATCTGCGGGAACTTGCCGGACGGAAGGGAAAGACGATCAAAAGCTGGTCATTCCGCGATAAAACACCGGTAAACGGCAAAGTGAGCAGCCGGTCGGCCCGCGTGGATTTTGAAGATGGATCCTGGCAGCATTTTGAAATCAAAGATGATGCCTATCTTCAATTATATTATGCACGTCTGGCATACCGGGAGGCCTGCGGAAACTGTATCTATGCAAGGCCGGAGAGGATTTCCGATATTACCGTCTGTGACGCCCACCACATCGGAGAACTGTATCCGGACCTGTCAATGGAGAAGGGAGCTTCAACGATCCTTTTTCACACGGAAAAGGGAAAGGAGCTGCTTGCCGGGATCAGGGATTGCATGGAGCTGAAGGAAGTGGACTATGACTGGATCGTAGATCACAATCAACAGCTGGCCATGCCCACAAAGATCCATCCCCGGACGGAGGAGTTTTACCGGATGATCGATGCCGGTGAAAGCTTTGAAAAGGCTGTGGGAGTGATCACCCACAGAAGTCTGCTGTCACGGGCTGCCGGGAAAATAAAGAGGACCCTGAAGGGAAAGCACTGACCTGATGATCAGGACTGCAGCGCGGTTTTTGCAAAAAGAAAGAAATCGGAAAGGACAAATAATTGGGAACACAGGGAACTGGCACTGAAGGAACTCAGAAGAAACACAAAAAGAAGGAATCCGGATTTACCGGCCAGATCGGGTTTGTCATGGCGGCTGCGGGCAGCGCTGTCGGCGTGGGAAATCTCTGGCGCTTCCCCTATCTGGCTGCAAAGGACGGCGGCGGTCTCTTTATCGTCATTTATATGATCCTTGCCCTCACATTCGGCTTTACACTTCTGACATCGGATATTGCGATCGGGCGGAGGACCGGGATGAACTCGATCCGGGCCTATGCATCCATGAGTCCCAAGTGGAAATTCCTGGGCATCGTCACATTTCTGGTGCCGGCCATCATCATGACCTATTACGCGGTCATCGGAGGCTGGATCACAAGATATATCGTTGTCTATCTGGCAGGAGAGGGAAAAGCGGCCGCGTCGGGAGATTTCTTCACCGGCTTCATCACAGACCCCAAACAGTCCGTGATCTATGCGGTAGTGTTTATGCTGCTCACAGCCTTCATCGTCTTCAACGGTGTGGAGAAGGGTATTGAAAAATGCTCCACGATCCTGATGCCGGTCATGATGATCATGATCATTGCCATCGCTGTTTTTGCCCTCACACTCAAAAATACGGATGCCCAGGGAGTGACGCGCACAGGCCTGCAGGGACTTGCCGTCTATCTGACGCCGAATCTGGAGGGCATCACAATCCGGCGCCTGATGCAGGTCCTGCTGGATGCCATGAGCCAGATCTTTTTCTCCCTGAGTGTCTCGATGGGAATTATGATCACATATGGTTCCTATATTAAAAAGGATGTCAATATCAATTCGGCCGTGCACCAGATTGAGTTTTTCGACTGCGGCGTCGCGCTGCTTGCAGGCATGATGATCATTCCGTCCATTTTTGTCTTCGACGGCATCGAGGGCATGAAGGCGGGTCCCAGTCTCATGTTTGTCTCGCTCCCCAAGGTCTTTAACTCCATGCCCACTCTGGGCAGGTTTGTCGGCCTGGCCTTCTTCCTGATGGCCGGCTTTGCGGCACTCACCAGCTGTGTCTCTGTCCTGGAGACCATCACTGCCAACTGCATGGAGATCTTCCATCTGCACAGACGCAATGCGACCATCCTCCTGACCGTCCTGTATACAATCGCGTCGGTCATCGTGGCGCTGGGATACAGCCTCTTCTATATTGAACTGCCTCTGCCCAACGGCAGTGTCGCGCAGATCCTGGATCTGATGGACTACATCAGCAACAGCTTCATGATGCCGTTTATTTCCTTCCTGTCCTCCATTCTGATCGGTTGGGTCGTCGGCCCGGACTGGATCGTAGAGGAAGTGGAGTACGGCGGCGTGACATTCAGCCTCAAGGGGCTCTACCGCTTTATGATCCGCTATGTTGTACCGGTCATAATGTTCATTCTCTTCCTGCAGTCTACGGGAATCCTGGGCTGAGGAGCCCGGTGCAGGCGGGGGAAGAGCAGGGGCTCTGCCCGGGTATTGCCCGGACTTGCGCACCCGGCTTTTCGGCACCAGCGAGGATATCATCTTCTTAAAACGTATATAATAGCAGCTGAACATAGAAAAGGAATGCGGACGCCGTTCAGGCCGATGCATTCCTTTGTGTGTGTAGTGAGAGGATGCCCGCACGCGGGACCAGGACCGGCAGGCGGGTCCTCGATTTGAAAGACGACAAGCTATGAAAAAAAGAGAAAGTGATGTAAGATAGAAAACAGAAAGGTTTCAGAGATTTGGAGGAAATGAAAATGAGAAATAAAATCAGAACTATTCTTGCAATATCTCTTATTGCAATATTTTTACTCACAGGATGCAGGATCTTCAAAAAGGATGTCCACACAGTCCTGACCCTGACCAATGCAGCCCTGACCAATGTCGCCGAGGTTGAGTCGGCCGAGGTGAAGATCAGGGGCGACGGAGATCTCAATGCGACCTACGAGGCGCTCAACATCGGCTTAAACATGAAACTGGGAACCGATCTGGATCTGGAAATGACAAAGAATCCGGAGCGCACAAAGGGAACGGCCGAGATCAAGATCGGAGCGATCGGCCAGGAACAGGTGATCAAGGGCAGGATCTACAAGGATACTGCGGAGGACGGTACGAAGACAACGTATGTTCAGTGGCAGGAGGGGGACTGGCTCAAACGCACAACAGCCCCTGCCGAAGAGACCTCGGAAAAGAAAGGGTTCACAGTACCCACCTCGCTTGTACAGACAGTCGGAATCATGAAGGCGATCGCGGACGGCGATATCAGCGCAGAGCTTCAGGAAGAGACCGTGATGATCAATGACAAGGAAGCCTGGCAGATGGATTTCGTGGTCACCGGAGAATTTCTCAGGCAGATCCTGGACAAAGGCGGTTTCAGCCTGGGCGGTCTCACCATCGAGACGGCAGACGTCGACTGGGAAAGCCTTGAGGTGCCCGCGCAGATTTATATTTATAAGGAGACGGAACTTCCGGCCAGGATCACTATGGACTGTACGCCGATCGGCGCCCAGATGATCGAATCCATGTTTACGGACTATATGGAAAGCCTTTCTCTCGAGGGGATCAAACTCAAAGTCACCAGCTATACGCTTGATATCACGCTTGACAAATACAATGAGATCGAGACATTTGAGATCCCTGCTGAGGCAGCCGGCGCCGCCGAGACTGACAGCCTGATGCCTTCGCTCAAGGATGTTCTGAAGTTCTGGTAAGGATTTTTTGAGGCGGATTCCGGAGGGCCATACCGGAGAAGGCTTGCGGAAATGTTCCGGCGGTATCCAGTAGAGATACATCTCGGTGATGGAAGGAAGATTTCCTGAGCTGACCGGACGGTAACTGTTTGGGAAGGGAGCTTTTTTGTCGGAAATATTGAAACCCCGCATCCTGCGTCTTGAAATAGAAGAGGCGGATGCGGGAAAAACGATCAAGGAATATCTGATGCGCAGGATCGGCTTCTCCTCAAAACAGCTCAGCCGTTTCAAATACCGCAGAGACGGGATCCTGCTCAACGGGGAAAAGCGCTATGTAAACGCGGCCCTGCAGGCAGGGGATGTGCTGGAGATCCGGCTGACCCAGGGCGGCGAAGCCGCGGAGAAGCCGGACGGAGAAAAGAGCGGAGCTCCCGGAGGGGATGACCGGAACGGAAACGCAGGAGGTTATCTTGCCGCCCGCGACGGACGGCTGCAGAAAATCTGGGTGAAACCTGCGGACTGGCTCTCGGAGAGATTCCCCCTGAAGATACTGTATGAAGACGGGGATATACTCGCGGCGGACAAGCCCTCGGGTGTGGTCTGCCATCCCAGCTCCGGACATTTTGATGACACACTGTCCAACCAGGTGGCGGAACATCTGGGCCGCATCGGGCAGGAGCTGGACGTGCGCGTGACCGGGCGCCTGGATAAGGATACTTCCGGGATCGTTGTTTTTGCCCTGAATACGGAGACGGCGGCTCAGCTGATCAAACAGCGCCAGGCGCAGCTGAAGGAAGCTTTTTCTTTCGGCTTTTCTGATGAAGGGGCTGCAGAGGGTGTCTCTGCGGATCCTGAAAAGGTCCTGCAGAAAATGACCTCGGGAGAGAATTACAAGCTCTATATAGCCCGTGTCAGAGGACACTTCGGAGACAGGCTTTCAGGCACTGTCGACAGGCCCCTGCGCAGGGAGAGCCCGGATTCTTTTTACATGATCGGGGCAGATGACGGCAAGGCTGCGCGCACCCACTATTATGTGCTGGCACAGCTTTCCGACGGGACTTCCCTGGTCGCTTGCCGGATCGAGCACGGGAGGACGCATCAGATCCGCGTGCATATGGCTCTGACAGGCCATCCGATCCTGGGGGACCGCATGTACGGACCGGAGAAAGAGGAAGCGGGAGCGGGAGCAGTCCCGCTCATGCTGCATGCCTGCCGCGCCGGATTCAGACAGCCCTTTACGGGACAGAAGATCCGGATCGAGGCCCCTCTTCCCGACTGGGCCGGGGCGGTCAAAAAAATCGTGAGCCCAGACCCGGACGGAGCAGCCCCCGGCATCTGCGGGACAAAAGAATGAACAGTTTTTTCGCGATCTGAGGCTGATGCAGGATGATTGCGGGCAATAGTTGCAAGGAGGGAAAAATGGGAAGTGAAATGCATGTCATTGAAAACGAGTTCCTGAAGGTCGCAGTCGCGCCCCACGGGGCGGAATTGTGCAGTATTTATGACAAGGTGAAGCAGCATGAAGTTGTCTGGCAGGCTGATCCGGCTTACTGGAACAGGCATGCTCCTGTACTGTTTCCCTTTGTCGGCAAGGTAAATGAAGGCGTCTACCGCTACAAGGGACAGAGCTATCCCATGGGACAGCACGGATTTGCCCGTGACATGGAGTTTACTCTGGTCGAAGAGACAGCGGATTCGATCACATTCCGTCTGTGCGACAATGAGGAGAGCAGGGCAAAATATCCCTTTGCCTTTGAGCTGACCATCACCCACCGCCTGCAGGGGCGCACCGTGGCCGTGGAGTGGAAGGTCAGAAATCCTTCGGCTTCCGAGCCTCTGTATTTTTCCATCGGCGGACACCCGGCTTTCAACTGCCCCGCAGATCCCGGTGACAAAAAGACCGATTATTTCATCCGCTTTGACGGCTATGAAGAGACGGCGGAGATCCCCTATGTGCTGATCGATCAGCCCAGCCAGGGCATCGATTTTGAGCATCCGCAGAAGCTGGCCCTGGACGGCGGTTTCATGCCTGTCGAGGAGACGACCTTTGACAAAGACGCATATATCTTTGACGAGGGAACCGTGCAGAAGGTGACGCTCTGCTATCCCGACAAGACTCCTTATGTCACCCTGTCCGCACCCGGATTCCCCTCCTTCGGTGTATGGTCCAAGCCCCACAGCGATGCACCTTATATCTGCCTGGAGCCCTGGATCGGCCGCTGCGACAACATGGGATTCGCGGGCGAGCTCCCGGAAAAATACGGTGAGCAGTGTGCCGCTCCCGGAGATACCTTCGAGGCCGTCTATACGATCGAAGTGAACTGATGACCTGATCAGAACGGCTGATTGAGTTAAGATCTGATTGAGTTAAGTTTATGAAGGCAAAAAACTGCCGCACCTTCTTCTGCACAAGTACCTGGTGGTATGCAGAGGACGGGGCGGCAGTTTCATTTTTACTTTTTTTGTTCGTCAAAGCTCACAGGAGAGACAGAAGCTCCCCGGGCCTGTCGATGATGGCGAAGGGGTGAAGGGACTGCAGAAAGTCTACGGAGCGGAAACCCCAGGAGACGCAGACACAGGGCATGCCGGTGTTCTCCGCGGTCTGGACATCGATCTCGGTATCTCCGATGTAGAGGGCCTCCTGCGGGGCGATGCCGAAATCTCTCAGGACAGCGTCCACCATGTCGGGGGCGGGCTTTTTGGGGATTCCTGCCTGTTCGCCCGCGGCAGTGTCAAAGAGATTTTCAAAACAGTCGGCTGCCAGCTTCCTGACAGCGGGATCGGGCTTGTTGGAGACGACTGCGGTCCTGATGCCGCGTTCGCGCAGGACCTGCAGCAGATCCATGATGCCGTCATAGGGGCCGGTCTCATCCATGCTGTGCTCCAGATAATAGGGGCGGAAGACCTCTTCGATCCGTGCGACCTCTTCCTCGTCGATTCCGGGAACAGTCATCATTTCCTCGGAGCCGATCCGGCGCAGACGAATTGGATCCGTCTCGCCCGCTTCCATGGCGAGGGCACGCTGAAGCGCAGTGTGGGCACCGCTTCCGAACATCTTCATTCCGTCCGCGCGCACATAGTCATGTCTGTGTCCGCATACGCCCATGGCGTAGTTGACGGAGGCCGTGAGGTCGTTGGCTGTGTCCAGGATCGTCCCGTCCATATCAAAAATAACTGCTTTGTAACGCATGGGCTTCCTCTTCCGTAAATCTCAGTGTCTGCTGAGGCTGAAAAGCTTTCCTGTTTCTCTCAAAAAACCTTAATAGAATCTCAAAATAAATCTCAAAACAATTCCGAAAAGAATAATCCCGAAAAGATTTTTCCGTAAAGCCGTAAAGAATAATCCTGAAAAGAATTTTTCTGAAAAGGATTATCTCAAAAATCATCTCGAAAAAAGTTTGTCCCAGATGGTGGGGCCCTTTTCCTCCTCGGGCTCTTCGAAGTTGTCCATGACTGCAGAGACGACGGAACGGATCTCCCTTGTGGTGATCATTCCGCTCTGGAGCAGGTAGGGAGTCTGGGAGGAGCCGTCCAGGTAGTAGAGCATGCCTTTTTTGCCGAGCTTCTCGGCGCCCTTGCGGTCGACCATGACGTAGGAGTCTGCAACGGTATCGGTGCGCAGGCAGACGCGGGAGGGAAAGCTGTCCCGGATGGGGCGGAAATAGACGCTCTTTTCCGATGCGGCGATGACGTGGATGCCGCAGGCGGAGGACATCTCGGCCAGCCTGGTCAGGAGATTGGCGGCCTGACGCTTGCCGATGGCGGTCAGGTTGGAATATTCCTCGATAATGACGATCAGATGCTTCATCAGTCCCGCTTTGCGGTTGAAGTCGTAGATGGAGCGGCAGCGGCTGTCATACAGGGCGGCGTAGCGGCGGTCCACTTCGGCGTTGAGGTCCTCCAGAAGGGCCATCTCCTCGGCGGGATCGGAAGAGACCTGGCAGTAGGGGATGGGACTGTATCGGTCGAATTCACTGCGCCGCTGGCCGCAGAGATAGAGTTCGATCTCCTCGGGGGCATGGGAGAGCAGCAGGCTGATGATGATCCCATGCAAAAAAGCGGTGCGCCCCGTCCCCGCGATGAGCAGGTGGGGTGTCCGCGAGAGGTCGGCGTAGTAACTCTGCCGGTAGATGTCCATTCCGATGGCTACCGGAATGGACTGGGGAATGCTCTGTGCCTCGTCAAATTCACTGTCTGTCAGGATATCGCCCAGGTAGACCTGGTCGGTCTGCCAGGGGACATCGATATAGACATGTCCGTCAGCGCGGTAGACCTGCACGTCGCTGCGGTTGAAGATCGCCTTGTAGGTGGGCAGCAGGCTGACGATCCGGTCAGCGCTGCGTCTGTCGTCGGGAATGATCCCGAAACGGGTCAGTGTCGGTCCCTGCAGCTGCGTGTCGAGCAGGCCGTCGACGCTGTTTTCCGCCCACAGGTCGAACAGTTCATCCGTATAGGGCTTGAGAGAGCGTTCATTCCATTTCGTATGGTATTTTAATAAATCCTTCGTCAGAGGAAGGACAAATTCATTCATACTCACTGTTCTTTAAACCAGATTATTCTTTCAAACAGATTGCTGTTTAAAACAGATTAATTATTAAAACAGACTATTGTTTAAAACAGAGTATTGTTTCAAACAGATTATATCAGATATGGGATGATCTGCATTTTTACGGGGTGGCAGTCCCGGGAGAAATCCCCGAAATTACAGCCCGAGAAAGTCCATAAATGTATTGAGGACGATATCCATTTTTGCCGGGTCCAGAAAGCGGTGGTCGGCATCCGTGACCGTGACCATGGAGATCCGGTTCCTGTCCGCAAAGGAACGCACGGCTTCAAAAGGGACGAGCTCATCGGCTGTTCCCTGTGCTATGCGCATGCTGTCTGCATAGGCGCTGAAATCCCGGACTGTGATGTCATTGTCCTTCAAAGACTGCATAAATGCAGGGGAGAGCATGACCTTGCGGTCAAAGCCGGAAGGCACTTGGCCCCCGGTGGCGAGGACCTTCAGTTCCTCCTGGGTCAGGACTGTCTCTGTCAGCACCCTGTACATGACAACGGCGGGACACCGCAGGCAGATCCTGCGGAAAGGATTTATACCGTGGTCAGAGATGTATTTGAGCACAAGGTAGCCGCCGAAACTGGTCGCGCTGGCATCGAGGACTTCGGGATGGAAGGTTTTGCGGACATAATCCAGAACAGCTCCCAGGTAGGCGTCGCAGTCACTGAGAGTGATCCCGGCGTGTTCATCGTCCCCGTGGCCGGGCCAGTTGAAAATAACAAGGGCAGTGTCATCGTGTCTCTCCAGGATCCTGGAGGCAAGCTTGTGTGCCATGGCGTTGTCCTTGTGACCGGCGAAACCGTGGCAGAAGACGATGACATGTTTGAATGACCGGGGAGCACAGGGTGCGCCTTCTGCCCCTTGGGCCATAGACCCGGCTGAGCCGGTAAAATACATTTTACACCTTATTGTAAATTCTGCACTATGCAGATCAAAATATTTTTCCATGGAAGGTTCTCCGAAAAAAGTACAGTTTTCTCCTGTCTGCGTCCGGAAGGAGCAGGCGAGGATGTATAATGGGAACCGTGGAATGTCATTATACCATGAATCCGCATGGCGTGATATAATATTTCTCTAAAACCGGATGGACCCTGGAAAGCATCAGAAAGCATCAGAAAGCGGGTCAGAGCAGCAGAAAAGCCGGTCTGCCGTCCGCCCTGCGTCCAGTCCGGGACACAGGGCTTCATCCCGGACTTCATTCCCTGAGAGGTACTACGATATGGACAATACAATACGCATGATCGGAATAGACCTGGACGGCACCCTGCTGACCAGACAGAAAGTCCTGACTTCTGTATCCAGGACCACGCTCGAGCAGGCAATCCGCATGGGGATCGAAGTCGTTCCGGTGACGGGAAGGCCGCTGGCAGGTGTTCCCAGGGAGGTGCTGGAGATCCCCGGGATCCGCTATGTGATCACTTCCAACGGCGCAAATACCTATGATCTGTCCGCACAGATCGAGGACCGGGGCAGGTCGATCCTGTCCGGTACAATGAATGGAAAAACACCCGGGACTGTCCTGTATAAGGCGCATCTTCCGCATGAAGTCGTGCGCAGAGTGCTGGATGCGGCGCCCGGTGACAATGTGATCCGCGAGATCTTCATCCGGGGTGTCGGATACCACGATCCGCACACGCATGCCATGCTGCAGGAGCGCTTCTCCATCGCGCCGCCCATCCTGGACTATATCATGCGGAGCAGGAAGACTGTGCCCGGTTTCGAAGAGCTGCTGACGGACCCCTCCTCCCATGTGGAAAATATCTCCCTCATGTTCCCTTCGCAGGAGGAGAGGGACGCCGCCTTTGAGAGGATCAAAAAGATCCGCGGCAGTGAAGGGGCGCGGCTGCTGCACATCCTCCTGCCCTGGAAGACGGATCTGGAGATCACCCACGTTATGGCTGACAAGTGGCGGTCCCTGGAGGGGCTGGGGAGACGTCTGGGCATTACGGACGCGCAGATCATGACGCTGGGCGACGGCGACAATGACCGGCCCATGCTTCGGGGCGCGGGACTGTCTGTCGCCATGGGCAACGCGCCCGATTTCGTCAAGGAAACGGCGGACAGAATAACCGCAGACAATGAACACGACGGCGCCGCAGCGGCGATCCGGGAAGTGTTGGGATACTGAGGCTGAAAAAAGGAGTAAAACATATATGTTTGGAGCGATCATCGGAGATCTGGCCGGTTTTCCCTATGAATACAGGCATGAAGATCTGACAGACACAAGCATTCCTCTGTTTCGGAAGGCGGCTTCCTCGTCCTCTTCCGCAGGCGGAGAGGCACAGGCGGGGGAGGAGTTTTCTGACAAAACCGTCATGACAGCGGCGGTGGAGGCCGGTCTTCTGCAGTTTGAGAGGATCCTGCCTTCGATTTTTGCAAAGAAACCGGCAGACCAGGCCGCCTCGGACCAGGGAGGCAGGGAGCAGGCCGCGGGAGAAAAAACAGTTTCTGATCCGTCCGGAGCAAATGCCGGGGGCAGTATTTCCGTCGGCGGAACTGACGGGCAGGGCAGGCACATTCCCCAGAATGCTTTTGAGGAAAACTTTAAAAGAGAGGTGGCGGCAGCCCTTCGCAGCTACGGGCAGAGATACCCGCTGGCAGGCTACCCCATGGATCTGAGCATCTGGCTTTTCCGCGAGGGCGCAGGCCGGGTACAGACCGACGATGCCGGTCCTGCGGCCAGAGTCAGCCCTGTCGCCTGGGTCTTCCAGGACGACCTCTATATGATGCGGCATATGGCTTGCGTACAGGCGGGCCTGACACATTCGAGCAAGGAGTCCGTCACGGCGGCCGAAGCTGCGGCCTGTGCGGTTTTTCTGGCCATTCACGGGAGCACAAAGCCCTATATTTCCGCCTATCTGGAGAGAGAATTCGGCTATAAGATCCCGGACGAAGACCAGATGCGCCAGGAGATCCTGCGTGCCGGGGACAGGCGGATGCTGACGGCAGGCACTGCAGTCCCTACGGACGCAGAAGCCGGCGCAAGCCTGCCGGCCATGACTGTGCGCGCGGCCATGACGGCCTTTCTGCACGGAAGAGATTTTGAAGATGTTCTCCGCAGGGCAGTGTCGCTGGGCGGAAACAGCGCTGATATCGCGGCGGTCGCAGGCTCCGTTGCGGAGGCATTTTTCGGAATTCCGCAGGAAGTCCAAGATGCATGCATGCGCCGCCTGCCCGCTGATCTGAGGCAGACCGCTGCGGCTTTTGACGCCCGCAATGAACAGAAGAAAAAGGCGCGGGAAAACAACCCGGCGGCAAAGGCCAGGTGGGAGAATGCCATGACCCGTGCCGGCGCCCGCCATCCCGCTGCGGTTCAGGGAAATGAGCCCCTTGAGCAGGCAATCGACAACATGCGGGCAAAGAGGGACGAGCAGACCTTCCTCACTGCTCTCGAAGTCCTCCGCATGCGCATGAACAGCAAGGGCCGCGTCTTTGTGCCGCTTGTCAGCGCAAAACGGGCTGAGCCGCAAAAGGCTTCGGATGAGACAGGTACACAGGGCACTTCCGGAGTGTCCGGAGTCCCCGGGAACAGCCGGGCACAGACACCGGAAAAGGGTATGGTCTACAGCATGCAGATCATCCGGACCAAGGACGGCAGGCTCTGGCAGCCCGCCTACACCAGCCGCGCCCAGCTCGACAGGGCCAATGCCGCGATGGCAAAGGAAAAGGCGCTCTCCAATGATCCCGCCGCGCCCGATCTCAGCACGGGAATGGTCCTGTCCTATGCCATGGATGCTCTCTTCAAACGTTTCCTGCCCGCCGGAACCACAGTGGCACAGGAGGCGGAAACGGCTGATACAGAGGAGACCCCCGGTGTCAGGGAGATCATCCCGGCGGAGATCCAGGGAATTGTTCTCAATCCCTATGACAAGTCCTTCTTCCTGCCCAGAAAGACCATCGAAGCGATCTTTATCATCAACCGGGAGGCGGCCAAGAGGAACCCCGGCACAGGCAGGGCAGACTGATCAACAGTATGTGATGAACAAAAAAAGATTTCTCTCCGGGGCATCCCATGCTGCGGGGAGAAATCTTTTTTGATTTCAACAGACAGATTTTTATTTCGACAGACAGATTTTTATTTCGACAGACAGATTTTTATTTTGACAAACAGATTTTGATTTCGACAGACAGTTTTCTGTTTCGACAGGTCATATTTTTTCAACAGATTTTTTCCCTTCGTCGGATTTTTTTTACCGACAGAAAGATTTTCCTTGTGCGGTCGTTTTTTACCGCGGCAAAGATTCTGGTTTTTGGAAAAATATTCGGGTAGAAACAGCTGCTCTTTATGAGACAGGACTCCCGGTCAGGTCCCGGAAATTTCCGAAGCGGTCCTGATCGCCAGGTTCATGAGACGAATGAATTCGACCGCATTGTCATCACCCATTTTCTGCAGGAGGGTGATGTGATTTTTTCTGGCAGTTTCGTAGACAGATCGGATGTGCTCAGCGCCCGCATCTGTCAGAGACACGTTGATCTGCCTGCGGTCCCGGGAGGAGCGGCGGCGCTCGATGAACTTCTTCCTGTCCAGACTGCCGAGAATATTGGCGATCCGCCCGGAGGTTATTCCGAGTTTTGACGCAAGTTCTCCCGCGGAAACAGGATTTTCCAGCCTGGAAAGCCAGAAGAGGGCGGCCTCTTCCCCTCTTGTGCTGTGCTGTTCGAATACATTTGAGAGATCTTTGGAATACAGGAAATGGATGTCGCACAGATTATCTGCAAGTGTTTCGTAGTCCTTATGAATCTCCATCTGCTCGCAATGCTCCTTCTGACAAAAAAGAATGTCTCCTGACCGTGATGAATGATCTCCGGATCAAAAAGACCTGGATAAAAAGACCGGAATAAAAGAACCGGGGTAAAAAAGACCGGCTCAGGGGCGGACCCTCAAACCGTGAAAAGCAGTATTCACCCCATAAAGTTAGATTTTACTAACGAAGTTAGGATACACAAATCAGAAACATTTGTCAATGGCTCTCCGTATTTCCTGCCGGAGAAATGGACTCCGCAAATCTCTTCCCGCGGCCGCCCCTGCGCGCTGCCTGCCGCATAGAGAAAAAAATGCCGCACACACATGCGGGACATGTGTATGCGGCATTGCGGCTGGCAGCCGGAGGCAGGCGGCAGGCAGTGAAAAGTCATGCCTGGAAGCTGCCTGTCGGAATCTTTCTCTGCAGCGCGGCGGGTACAGGAGGAATGGATCCGGCCCGGGCAGACGCACCTGCGGCGGATGCAAGTGTCAGGCAGTAGAGGTCCTCTGCGCGGATTTCCTCTTCGAGGAAGGAGAGGGCGGACGGAGTCAGCAGGCCGGGAGCCGCGGACAGCCTGGACAGGAAGGGAAGAGAGGACTTGCGGCTGACGGCAGACAGAAGAGGTGCCGCCGCGCGGTTGATTGCCAGGGGTCTTACATAGAGAGCCATCCCCTGCGACTGCAGCGTGTCCAGACGCTCCTGCTTCATCTGCAGAAGGATGTGCACAAGGCATCGGCTGATGCGGGTGCGGGTCAGGTTCCTGGTCTTGACAAGGTCACAAAAAGAGCTGAACCCGGCATATTGCATGAGGCTTTTCCTGATCCTCGAGGCCAGGTCTTCGGAGACATCTGCGTATGTTTCCAGCTCCCCCTCTTTCATCCGCAGCGCATACATGAGCTGCCGGCTGAAATCATCCGGGCCGATCGGAAACAGAGGAACCTGTGTGACGGCAGTCCGGGGCAGATCCGGAATGCGGTCGGATCCGGTGCCGGACCGGGGGCCCCCGGCGGGAGGGAAGAGTTCTTCACGATTCTGCAGGAGGCTCTGTCTGCGCTGCGTGGCAGAGGGAACGCTGATCCTGGGGATGGCGTGCGGACGGATGGAAGATCCCAGCAGACAGAGGGCCCGGCAGTATTCCACCGCCAGAAGGTCATTGGGAAGGGTCGGATATTGAAGAGGTCCTTCATTTTCTTCCTGACCGCCAGTGCGAACCTGCACAAAAGCCTGCTCCAGGGCAGCCGCTCTGGCTGCCGGGAAGGGCATGCCGCTCTTGAGCCCTGCCTGCAGATATTCCCTGTAGAGGTCCGCGCCTTCAAAAGACAAGCCCT
>DGRU01000025.1:0-1652 GCA_002390025.1 Lachnospiraceae bacterium UBA4380 | reverse complement strand
AAGACAAGCCCTCCCGGCCTTCCGCATCTGCAAAAGACAAGCCTTCCCAGCCTTCCGCGTCTTCCAGTATCCGGGCACAGAGCAGGAGATTACCGATGTCCCCGCTCTCGGAGCCGAAGCAGAGATCCGTGACGACACCGAGACGATCCAGAAGGGCTATCCCTCCCCGGGCAAAATATTCGGCGCTGCCGCAGGCCGCGTAGAGAGGAAGCTCCAGGACCAGATCCGCACCGGCATGCAGGATCTGCTCCGCCCGGATATATTTGTCGAAGACGGCGGGCTCCCCCCGCTGCACAAAATCGCCGCTCATCGCGACGACAAGGTAGTCTGCCCCTGTCAGTCTCCTGGCTTCGCGCAGGAGATAGGCGTGCCCCTCATGAAAGGGGTTGCATTCCATGATGATACCTGTGACTTTCATGTGATCCCTGATTTCTGTCAAGCTTTGCAATCGGTTTTTTTTACAGTTTTGCACGGCTATAAGTGCCGTTTCGTTCTTGAATGAATCCGTCTAAATGATATAATAACATAGGGTAATATTTCAAACAGTCTTATGTTCTTTTTCATAGGAACATGGATTTATTGGCAGGCACCCCGTCTCTGCAGGGGATAGTGCCTGCAGATGTTGCATCATGCTTAACTCTAGTATCTATCGAAAGGACAGGAAAAAATGAATATTCTGGTTATCAACTGCGGCAGCTCTTCTCTGAAATTCCAGGTCATCGACTCCGATACCGAGGCACTCCTGGCAAAAGGCCTGTGTGAGAGAATCGGCATTGAGGGTTCCGTGATCACATATGAGAACAAGGTCAAAAATACAGGCAAGGAAGTCAACGAGACTCCCATGCCCGATCACAATAAGGCAGTCAGCCTGGTGCTCGAGGCTCTGACAAATGAGAAGACCGGCGTTCTGAAGTCTCTTGATGAGATCGGTGCAGTCGGCCACCGCATCGTCCATGGCGGCGAGAAGTTCACAACCTCTGTTGTCATCACTGACGAAGTTATCGAGGCCATCAAGGAAGTCTCCGATCTGGCTCCCCTCCACAACCCCGCAAACCTGATCGGCGTTGATGCATGCAAGGCCCTGATGCCCGGCACTCCCATGGTAGCAGTCTTTGATACCGCTTTCCATCAGACCATGCCCGAGAAGGCTTATATGTATGCCCTTCCGATGGACTATTATAATAAGTACAAAGTACGCCGTTACGGCTTCCACGGCACCAGCCACTCCTTCGTCTCCAAGGCGATGGCAGAGATCGTCGGCAAGCCTTATGACAGCATCAAGACCATCGTCTGCCACCTGGGCAACGGCGCTTCCATCTCTGCAGTATGCAACGGCAAGTGCGTCGACACTTCCATGGGCCTTACTCCCCTTGAGGGCCTGATTATGGGCACCCGCAGCGGCGACCTTGATCCCGCTATCATCGAGTTCATCGCCGGCAAAGAGAACATGACAGCCGCTGAGGTCGTATCCGTCCTCAACAAGAAGTCCGGTGTCTTCGCTCTGTCCAACGGCAAGTCCTCCGACTTCCGCGATCTGGAAGACGGCTATCTTGCAGGCGACAAGTTCTGCAAACTCGCCATCGATGCATTCTGCTATCGCGTTGCCAAGTATGTCGGCGCTTATGCAGCTTCCATGAACGGTGTTGACTACA
>DGRU01000159.1 GCA_002390025.1 Lachnospiraceae bacterium UBA4380 | reverse complement strand
CGGAGTCTCTGGCGCGTCCGGCAGCACCGCCGATGGCGCTTTCTTCGATCGCTTTTGCGGCCCGGTCAGCCACTCCGCGTCCGGTCTCCAGGGCACGGGCTGCAAGTCCGGATTCCTTTCTGCGGCTGCTGCCTTCACCGCTGACGGGGACAGATTCCTCGAATACAGAGGCGTTGTCCGTCATATTTTCACTCTCGCCGCGCAGGAAGTGGTTGATGGTCAGGCGGCAGTTGTTGGTGCAGCGGCCGCAGGTGGTCAGGGTTGTCTCAAACTGGAGATTTTCGATTTCATCGAAGGAGAGCATGGTCGTCTTCTGTCTGCCGTTATAGCGCTCGCGGGCGATCAGAGCTGCGCCGAAGGCGCCCATAATGCCGGCGATGTCGGGACGTGTGACCTGCCCGCCCGAGATGGTCTCCACACTGCGCAGAACGGCATCATTATAGAAGGTGCCGCCCTGGACGACGATATTTTTGCCCAGCTGGGAGGCGTCGGAGACCTTGATAACCTTGAAGAGGGCATTCTTGATGACCGAGTAAGCCAGGCCGGCGGAGATGTCGGAGACATCCGCGCCTTCCTTCTGCGCCTGTTTGACACGGGAATTCATAAATACGGTGCAGCGCGTTCCCAGGTCGATGGGATGCTTTGCGAACAGGGCCGCTTTTGCGAAATCCTGTACCGAAAAATCAAGCGATTTGGCAAATGTCTCGATAAAGGAACCGCAGCCCGAGGAGCAGGCTTCGTTGAGCAGGACATTGTCCACCGCGTGGTTTTTGATGCGGATGCATTTCATGTCCTGTCCGCCGATATCGAGAATGCAGTCGACTTCGGGGTCGAAGAAAGACGCCGCATAGTAGTGGGCGATGGTCTCTACCTCGCCTTCATCCAGAAGGAAGGCCGCCTTGAGCAGGGCTTCGCCGTAACCGGTCGAGCAGCTGCGCACGATCTTTGCCTCTCTGGGAAGCAGGCGGTGGATTTCCGCGATCGACGAAATAGCAGTCCTGACGGGGCTGCCGTTATTGTTGCTGTAAAAAGAGTACAGAAGCGAGCCGTCCTCGCCGACCAGGGCAAGCTTGGTTGTCGTGGAACCCGCGTCGATTCCCAGGAAGCAGTTTCCGCGGTATCCGGTCAGGTCGGCGCGCTGTACACGGGCCTTTTCATGGCGGCGGCAGAACTCGTCGTATTCCTCCTGTGAGGAGAAGAGGGGATCCATTCGGCCGATCTCAAATTCCATGTGCAGTTTCCCGGAGAGGCGGTCTGCCATTTCGGACAGGAGAGCGTAATTGTCCTCATGTGCGTTCATTGCACTGCCCATGGCGGCGAACAGGTGGGAGTTGTCCACATCGATGGTGTGTTCGTCATCGAGATTTAATGTGCGCACGAAAGCCGCTTTCAGCTCCGGAAGGAAGTGCAGGGGACCGCCCAGGAAGGCCACATGTCCCCGGATGGGCTTTCCGCAGGCCAGGCCGCTGATGGTCTGGTTGACAACTGCCTGGAAGATCGAGGCTGCCAGGTCTTCCTTGGTCGCGCCCTCATTGATCAGGGGCTGGATGTCGGACTTGGCGAAAACACCGCAGCGGGCGGCGATGGTATATAGAGAGCGGTATCCGCGGGCATAGCGGTTCAGGCCTGCTGCATCAGTCTGCAGAAGGCTGGCCATCTGATCGATAAATGAGCCTGTGCCGCCGGCGCAGATGCCGTTCATTCTCTGTTCGATACTGCCGTTCTCGAAGTAGATGATCTTGGCATCCTCTCCGCCCAGTTCGATGGCGACGTCGGTCCTGGGGGCGATTCTCTCAAGCGCAGTGGAGACGGAGACGACCTCCTGGACAAAAGGGACCTGAAGATGGGTCGCAAGTGTCAGGCCGCCGGAACCCGTGATGACAGGGTGCACGGTGATGTCTCCCAGCTGTTTGTGGGCATCCTGCACAAGGGCGCGGAGTGTTCCCTGGATGTCTGCGTGGTGTCTGCGGTAATCGGCAAACATGATTTTACAGGAAGGGTCCAGGATGGCGATTTTGACGGTCGTGGATCCGATATCTATTCCAAGTGTATAGTCTTTTGAAATCAAGGGTGAGAATTCCTTTCAGAAATAATAAAGTAGTATATGCATTGTGATTCTGAAATTATGATTATAATAGAAGGAAGGCCAAAAATCAACGATGCAGAGCGGGATTTACAATCGCAATGGCCGATGATAAAATGCTGTAAAACAAGCCGCCTGCAAAACACGGCGGCCAAAAATAGTTCCCGGAGGAAACAGATGAGTTATTTTGAAAAGAAATTCGGCAAATATGCATTGAGCAATCTGTCTCTGAAGCTCGTGGTCCTCTATATTTTAGGCTATGTGCTGTATTATGCCTGGCCGGGCAATGCACTTTCCTATCTCGTTCTGGATGTGACCGCTCTGCTTCACGGCCAGTTCTGGCGCATTATTTCCTGGCTTTTAGTACCCCCCTCGTCAGGCGGAAATCTCTTCTTTGTGGCCATCATGCTTTATTTTTATTACAGTATCGGTACCGCGCTGGAGCGGGTCTGGGGTGATTACAAGTACAATGTCTATATATTTCTGGGAATACTCCTGACCATTCTGAGCGCCCTTTTGTGGTATGTCTATCTGCGGGTCAGCGGGCTCAGCGGCATTGATCTGGCAGGGGCGACCAGATATTACGCGAGCTGCTTCAGCACCTACTACATCAATATGTCCATATTCCTGGCCTTTGCCCTGACATTCCCGGAGGCGCAGGTCTATCTGTTTTTTGTCCTTCCCATCAAGGTCAAGTATCTGGGCTGGATCGATGCCGGCTTCCTGGTCATGAGCATGATCGGCGGCAATAGTGCAGACCGCTTTGTGATCGCGGCCGCGCTGCTGAATGTGGTCCTTCTGTACATGCGGTCCCGCAGCTGGATGAGCTATACCCCCCGGCAGGTGCGCCGCAGGCAGCAGTTCCGCCGCTCGGTCGCCGAGGGCAGAAAGAGCTCGCCGGGGGCCGACTCCATTCACCGCTGTGCGATCTGCGGACGCACGGAAAAAGACGGAGACCAGCTGGAATTCCGCTACTGCAGTAAATGCGAGGGCGGCCTGGAATACTGTCAGGACCACCTCTTTTCCCATGTGCATGTAAAGGCGGGAGAGGCTCCGCACATGATGAAGATCGAAAAATAACGCCGCTGCATTTTCTGCAGTGATGCCGCGGCGCGGATTTGCCCCGGCATGATAGGCCAGAGAGTGCGGCGATCAGGGAGGATGATCATTCATGGACAACAATGTTCAGAGAGAACAGAAATTTATGGCGCTGCTGCAGGATACTCTCAAGCAGGCCAGGCGCGGCGGAGGAAGGATCACCAGAGAAGAAATCTCGGAGATTTTCAGCGGCCTGTCACTGGAGGAGGGGCAGATGCAGCAGGTCGAGGACTATCTGAAGGCCAACAAGATCGTGGTGGGTGCCCAGGCCGGCGATCCGGATGCGCTTCCCGATGAGGAGAAGATTTTCCTCGCTTCCTATATGGAAATGCTGGAAGGCATTCCCGAGCTGCCGGATTCGGTACTGGAGGCAGTGAAGATCTCCGCCATGGCGGGAGAGCACTCCGCACAGAAGGAACTCTCCGAACAGATGCTGAGCTCTGTTGTGGATATTGCCAAGCTCTATTCCGGTCAGGGCGTCAGCATCGAGGAACTGATCGGTGCCGGCAATGAGGCGCTGGTGACAGGCGTCAGGCTCCTGGGGCATCTGGACAGTCCGCAGGAGGTGGACGGAGAGCTGGGCAGAAGGGTGATGGACAGTATGGAGGACCTCATCTCCGCAATGCTGGATGACCATGCCGTGGACAGGCAGATGGAGGATATGGTCAACCTGGTCGCGGACAAGGCCCGCGAGCTGGCTGAGGAACTGGGCAGAAAGGTGACCCCCATGGAACTTGCGGGTGAGGGAGATGTGACCGCGGACCAGATCGCGGAAGCTGTCCGGCTCACAGGCGGCAGGATCGAGGACCTGGACGTGCAGCAGTAACTGCCATGCCCTGCGCAGTTACTGTTCACGCCCTCTCGAGG
>DGRU01000079.1:8450-8964 GCA_002390025.1 Lachnospiraceae bacterium UBA4380 | reverse complement strand
ATACCATGGGTAAATATCATCCCCATGGAGACAGTTCGATCTACGGCTCTCTGGTAAATATGGCACAGCCCTGGTCCATGCGCTACACACTGGTGGACGGACACGGAAACTTCGGTAGTGTAGACGGAGACGGCGCTGCGGCCATGCGTTATACAGAGGCCCGTCTCACCAAGATTTCCATGGAGATGCTGGCTGATATCAACAAAGATACAGTCACCTTCGTACCCAACTTCGATGAGACTGAGAAGGAGCCTTCTGTTCTGCCCAGCCGTTTTCCCAACCTTCTGGTGAACGGTACGACAGGTATTGCGGTCGGTATGGCGACCAATATTCCGCCCCACAATCTGCGTGAAGCTGTAGCAGGCGTCACGAAGATCATCGATAACAGGATCGAAGAAGACAGAGACACGGAAATCTCCGAGCTTCTGCCGATCATCAAAGCGCCGGATTTTCCCACCGGCGGTATTATCATGGGAACATCCGGGGCTACACAGGCCTATCTGACCGGTAAGGG
>DGRU01000079.1:0-8320 GCA_002390025.1 Lachnospiraceae bacterium UBA4380 | reverse complement strand
GAGCTTCCCTACCTTGTCAACAAGGCCAATCTGATCCAGAAGATCGCGGAACTGGTCAAGACCAAGAGGATCGAGGGCATTACAGACCTTCGCGATGAGTCCGACAGAGAAGGTATGAGGGTCGTCATCGAGCTCAGGCACGATGCCAATCCCAATATTGTCCTGAACAGGCTTTTCAAGCACACACAGATGCAGGACACCTTCGGAATCACCATGCTGGCACTGGTGAACAATGAGCCCAAGGTCATGAATCTCCTGGAGATGCTGATGCATTATCTGCGTCATCAGGAGGATGTTGTCGCACGCAGGACCCGCTATGACCTCAACAAGGCTGAGGAGAGGGACCATATCCTGCAGGGTCTGCTGATCGCGCTCGACAATATCGATGAAGTTGTAAAGATCATCAGAGAGAGTCCGAATGTTGCAGCTGCAAAGGCAAGCCTGATCGAGAGATTCGGTCTCGATGATGTACAGGCCCAGGCAATCGTGGACATGCGTCTGCGTGCTCTGACAGGTCTGGAAAGAGAGAAGCTCGAAAAGGAGCATCAGGATCTTCTGGCAAGGATCGCCGAGCTCAAGGAAATCCTCGCGGATTCCAAAAAGCTTCTTGCGGTCATCAAAGAGGAAATCAACATCATTGCCGATAAATACGGTGATGAGCGCCGAAGCCGCATTGAGTCAGATGCCTCGGATTTTGAAATCGAGGATCTGATCAAAAATGAAAATGTCGTCATCGCCCGCACTTCTCTGGGTTATATCAAGAGAATGACGGAAGACAACTTCCGCGTACAGGGCAGAGGCGGACGAGGGATCAAGGGAATCCAGACACTGGACAATGATTATATCGAAGATCTCCTGATGACCAGGACGCACGATAACATCATGTTCTTTACCAGTCTGGGAAGAGCCTATAAGCTCAAAGCCTACAAGATTCCCGAGGCCAGCCGCAATTCCCGCGGAACAGCCATCGTCAATCTTCTGAGTCTCCTCCCGGAGGAAAAGATCACCGCCATTATCCCGCTCATGGATGAAAATGAGGACAAAAACAACCTCTTTATGGCAACCAGGAGCGGTATCGTCAAGAAGACACCGCTCGGTGACTTCAAGAATATCCGGAATGTGGGCATCATAGCCATCAATCTCAAAGAGGGAGATGAGCTGATCGATGTCAAACAGACCAACGCCGACAATGAGATTTTCCTCGTCACTTCCCAGGGCATGTGCATCCGCTTCAGTGAAGAGGACGTCCGCTCCATGGGACGTTCGGCGACAGGTGTTCGCGGCATCAGCCTTTCAGAGGGCGATGAAGTGGTCGCCATGCAGATCGACACACAGGGCGATTCCCTCCTTTTCGCGACAGAAAACGGTATGGGTAAACGCACGCTGATGAGTGAATTCAGGCCGCAGAAGAGGGGTGGTCTGGGTCTCAAGTGCTACCAGATCACGAAGAAGACCGGAAAACTGATCGGATGCAAGGCAGTCACGGATGAACATGAAGTCATGATGATCAATACCGCAGGTATTATCATCCAACTCCGCGCCAGTGATTTCAATCCGATCGGCAGGATCACCCAGGGCGTCAAGATGATGAATCTCGACGAAGGCGTGAAGGTCGTCCAGATCGCCAAAGTCCGCGACAGTGTCAGTGATAACGGACCGGAAACAGGGGAAGAGTCCGACATTATTGATGAAAATATCGATGAAAGTATCGATGCCGATATTGAGGAAACAGAAGAATAATCTCTTCAAAAGAAAAAGCATACACAGGTTGAGATGATCGGAACACACCGGATGGGTTGAACTTTTTCCGGTGTGTTTTTTTTAATAAAAATACATTTTATGCGTTTTAATGGAAATTTCACAATTTTCAGATTAAAATTACCGGATAGTAGCAAAAAATATACAAAAACAGGGAAAAAATGGCTTGCTAGTTTGGTGAGATTTTCTTAAAATATAGAGTACAGATGCTACAGATGCAGATAACATTATTTAGAGATGACACTTAAAAGGAGTCTCAGTAAAAACTTTATAATCGGCAAAGGAGGAATTACGTATGTCTAAGAAAGTTGTTATTGCGGGTGCATGCCGTACGGCGATCGGCAAAATGGGTGGCGGCCTTTCCACGACGCCTGCAACAGAGCTCGGCGCAATCGTTATCAAAGAAGCTCTGAAGCGCGCGAATGTACCCGCTGATCAGGTTGACGAAGTCATCATGGGCTGCGTTATCCAGGCTTCCCAGGGACAGAACGTTGCACGTCAGTGCACACTCAAGGCTGGTCTTCCTGTCGAGTGCCCTGCTGTTACCATCAATGTTGTCTGCGGTTCCGGTCTGAATGCCATCAACATGGCTGCAGAGATGATCAAAGCCGGCGATGCTGACATCGTTGTTGCAGGTGGTACAGAGAACATGTCCATGGCTCCTTACGCAGTCGAGCAGGGCCGCTATGGTTACAGAATGAACAATGGTGTTCTGGTTGACACCATGATCAAGGATGCTCTTTGGGATGCATTCAACAACTATCACATGATCCGCACAGCTGACAACGTAGCTGAGGAGTGGGGACTGACCCGTGAAGAGCTTGACGAGTTTGCAGCAAACAGCCAGCAGAAGGCAGTCAAGGCTCAGGAGAACGGCTGGTTTGATTCCCAGATCGTTCCTGTAGAAGTCAAGCAGAAAAAGCAGACCATCATCTTCGATAAGGATGAAGGCCCTCGTCCCGGCACAACTGCTGAAAGCCTTGCTAAGCTTCGCCCCATCAATAAGGACGGCGTTGTCACAGCTGGTAACGCTTCCGGTATCAACGACGGTGCTGCAGCAGTCGTCGTTATGAGCGAAGAGAAGGCTAAAGAGCTGGGCGTCAAGGCACAGGTTGAGTGGCTCGGCGGCTGCCTCGGCGGCGTAGATCCCCGCATCATGGGTGTAGGCCCCGTTGCTTCCACCACAAAGCTCCTCAAGAGACTGAACATGACCATCGACGATCTCGACATCTATGAGGCAAATGAGGCATTTGCAGCACAGTCTGTCGCAGTCGGCAAGGATCTGAAGTTCGACCTCAACAAGCTGAACCTCACCGGCGGTGCAATCGCTCTCGGACATCCCGTAGGCGCTTCCGGCTGCCGTATCTTCGTTACTCTGCTTGCAAATATGGAGAGAACAGGCGCCAAGACCGGTCTTGCAACTCTTTGCATCGGCGGCGGCATGGGCTGCTCCTGCATCGTCAGAGCTCTCGACTAATTAACAGAAACCTGCAGGGATATCTCGATCAGGTGATTTGATCAGATATTCCGCCACAGGCTTTACAGACCTGTTCATAAGGATAAGGGGACATTCTTCGTCAGCGATGAATACCCGCAGTCAGGACAGGTGAGAACAGATGAAAACAGGACCGGTACGATTCGTACCGGTCCTGCTTTTTCGTGTCTTTTGTATTGTCTTTTTTGTCTCGGTGGGAGGAAGACCCCGCTTCTATAAGCGGGGCACAAGACTCGCTTATAGAAGCGGGGTCTTGAATATTGCCCGCAATTTCTATCCGCGTATTCACGGGGAATATTTATCTGGAAGATCTGTCCCGCGGCGTTCTTTTTCCGGATGACCTTCTTACCGGTCTTTCCTCATAATCCCCTCTGCCTGTATAATCTCTGTTTTCCGGATAGTTTCTTCTTTCCCCAGTGTTCCCGGTCCTCCGCCGGGTAGATCCCGAAGGAGCGGAAGCTTTAGAGAATCCGGAATATCTGGAAGATCCGGCAGCTTTAGAAGATCCGGAATAACCAGAGGATCTTGCGGTTGTAGAGGACCCGGAATAACCGGAGGATCTTGTGGTTTTTGTGGACCCGGAATATCCGGAAGATTGAGCAGACTCAGAAGGTCCGGAAGTTTCGGAATATCTGGTGGCGTTCTGTCTCTGTGCCCGCTGCGCCCTGCGAAGCTTCTTTCTGTGGCGGCTGCTCCTCTGTGCGAAGTAATCATACACGAAGATCAGGATGCAGAGAAGGAAGGTGACAGCGAGGAGCAGGGGGATGAGCAGCAGGATGTTCAGGTAGATTGATCCATGAGCACCTGTGTGCACCAGTCCGAAAACAAGGGACCGTATTCCGTGCACTGTTTCAGGGCCTGTCCTGTTTTCGGATTCATTGAGGTCTGCGGATGCGGTTGTCGCACCTGTTGAGGATGCTTCCGGTTCTGCTTCTGCCCGGGCTGCGTAATTATTGCGGAAAAGAACGTCAACACTGCCCAGATCGTAGTCATGGAATTTGTATTTGACAGTTCCTATGACCCGGTTTTCACTGTTTTCCGGAGCGGATGCGGGGAGAACCTGTCCCGGGGAAGATTCTGCATCAGTGTCCGCTGCCCTTTCACCTGCGGTGGATGATTCTCCTGCCTGATCGGGAGCTTCTGCAGCTGCAGCCTGTGTAGAAGATGGATCTGTTGTTTCAGTGCCGCCTTCCGATCCTGTGCCTGTACCGTTTTTCTCCTGCGTGCCGTCCGCCCGGGAAACTGCCGGGATGATCTCGGCCGACAGATCAGAGAAGGAGAGGGAATTGGGGATCATCAGTGAATTTTCTTCGCTGATATAGAAGGAGGGCGTGCTGTTTCCGAAGATATCAGGCCCGGAGGAAAGAAAATCAGCTGATTTCTGTGTGAATCTTTTTTCCTCCTGAGCTACATTGATTTTCTTGAAATTGTTAAAGGCGTAATCCAGAAGATCAATGGTGTCATAGAACTGATAGGGGGGCTCTTCCCTCATGATGACACAGACCAGTTTCTTTCCGTCTCTTTCGGCGAAGGAGACCAGGGTTTCGCGGGCCTGGTCGGTATATCCGGTCTTGCCTCCGACGATATCATCACAGGGGATTTCCCCGGTGAGAAAATCGTTGGTGTTGAGGATCCAGAAATCATCGGGCTGATTGGCACTTGCCTCGAAATGATAATTCATCTGTGACATGTATTCGACCAGATCGGGATGCTTGTAGATCTCCCGGGCGATCAGAGCCATGTCATAAGCTGAGGTATAATGGTTGGAATCGTGAAGGCCGTTCGTTGTCACAAAATTTGTGTCTTTGCAGCCCAGCTCCGCAGCGCGCCTGTTCATGAGTTTCACGAATTCCGGTTCCGTCCCGGATACGCGTTCGCCCAGAGCTATGGCAACTTCGTTGGCTGAGGCGACCATCAGACCGTAGAGTGCTTCGGCTACGGTGATGGATTCACCGACATCCATACCTATATTGGAACTGCCGCTTTCAATGCCGAAGACAGCATTTTCAGAGAATGTGACTGTGTCGTCAGGATCCAGATTTTCATAGGCAAGAAGGGCTGTCATGATCTTGGTGATGCTGGCGGGATACAGATGCTTGTTCATGTTTTTCCCGTACAGAACAGCACCGCTCTGTGCATCCATGACGACGGCGCCCGCAGCGCCTATGGCGGGTCCGTGCGGCCAGTCAGGATCAAGATTGGTCTGTACAGCCTGCGCTTTATTTCTGGCTAACTCTGCCTGTAAATCTTCGATCCCGTCCTCCGTATAGATGGCGTCATCCTCAACTTTTGCGGCAGCACAAAGAGGCGCACCCGCAAGGGTGAGCGAGAGCAGGACGGCAGAAGCACCCAGTATTTTCTTTTTGATCCATTTGCTATTTATTGTCATGTAATGAAAACTTCCTGTTATGCGCGGCGGCGCAGAATGTATTTGCAGATTTTATTTCCTTTTTTGGAAAACTTTTCCTCGTACTCTGTCATGATATTTCCGACATTCATGACAGGGTCGCTGTGAAGATCGTAAGTGATCTGCGCGATTTCAAAAGCGCTCTGCTCGACTTCTTCCACGGCAAAGTCAAACAGTCCCCGGTTATCTGTCTTAAATTCAATGATCCCGCCCTGCACGAGGATTCTGTCATAGCGGCGCAGATATTCGGAGGAGGGGAGGCGCCTTCTGGCATGTCTTTCCTTGGGCCAGGGGTCGGAAAAATTGAGATAGATTTTATCAATCTCCCCGTCCGAAAAATAAGTATTGATCAGTTCGGCGTCACCGCGGATAAAAATCAGATTTGTCAGCTGCAGTTCCTCCTGCTTTTCCAGACAGCGGAGAAGAACACTTGAATATTTTTCGATTCCGATATAGTTGATCTCCGGATGTTCCTGGGCAAGCTGCATGATGAACCTGCCTTTTCCGGTACCGATCTCGAGATGAAGAGGGTGATCGTTTCCGAAAAAAGATTTCCACTGGCCGCAGTGATCTTCCGGTTTCTGTACAACCCAGGGGCTGGCCGCGATCATATCGCGGGCACCCGGTATATTTCTTAAACGCATAGATAAGTCTGTCCTTTTTTTTATTTTTTAATCTGCTTTTAATCAGCATTGCATTTCATTGTACCACATTTTGAAGTCTATGTTATAATCGTTTATAGTTTTTTCATGATGATGGTTGCTCTGCAGGAGTGCAATTTGTTCATAAAGAGGTTTCTGCTAAGAGGTTTCTATGATAGGTAAGTTAAAATATACTGCAGTTCTTCTTTTGATGATTTCGTCTGTTCTGGTTTCCTGTAAAAGCACGGCGGCGAAAAATCCGGATATCAGAATTGAAGTGATCGAAAGCGGGACGGAAAACGGTAAAGTGATCCAGATTCCGGCATTTGTTTCCGACAATGAGGAGATTCAGAAAGAACTCCGCAATCTGGATAAGGAGACAGAGGATCTGGAAAAAATCGTAGAGAAAGAACAGAAAAAAGGTTCAGAGATAGAAATGCGGTCCTATGTGGGCGGCACAAAAACCTATCCCCAGGTCACTGTGATCTGGTATACGGTCGAGGAAAACTCCCGCCTTTATAATCTCATTACCCTGGGCGCGGACAGACAGACATGTGAGCCGATCACCTGTAAGGAGGCACTCGAAAGGACTGAGATGAGCGGCGTCGACCTGAGTCTGAAGGTCGGAAAGCTGGCGCAGAAATCCGGGATCAGGGGGCAGCTCCAGAAAACGGAAATGCAGGGATTCGAGATCGGAGAAGACGGAAAAGTAAAGGATATCTATATGAAGCTCACCCTGGAGATCGAGGATGAAGAGGAGGATATTATTGAAGAACACTTTTTCTCCTATAACCTTGACAGCGAGGAACTGACAGGTCTGTCGGAAAAAGGGTATGATGTTCCCTGAAATCCTTAAAACTGAAATCTTTAAAATCTCAAATATTTAAGACTCGCCTGCGAGTCCTGCGCGCGTATCTCACGACTGTTATGAAGTCACGGGTATCGCGCGATGAATAAAATATTGTGCGATGAATGAAAAAAAGGCGTGTGAAAAATGATCAATCATTTCTCACACGCCCTTTTCATTGCATTACTATCTTTTTCCCGGTGGGATTATCTGCTCATCTCATTTTCCGCAGCGACCAGGAAAGCAGCGCCGTACTGTTCACGGAGCTTGGGCTTCTCAATCTTGCCGGTGGGATTTCTGGGAACTTCGGCGAAGATGATCTTGCGGGGTCTCTTGTAGCGGGGCAGCTTGCGGCAGTAGTTATTGACCTGCTCTTCTGTACAGGTATAGCCCTCCTTGAGCTGGATGATGGCAGCTGCAATCTCACCCAGACGCTTATCGGGAAGACCGATGACGGCGACGTCGTTGATGGGCTCAAATGCGTGCAGGAAGTCCTCGATCTGTACAGGGTAGAGGTTCTCACCGCCGGTGATGATGACGTCCTTTTTGCGGTCAACGAGGTAGTAGAATCCATCCTCATCCTGCATGGCCATGTCACCGGTATAGAGCCAGCGGTCATCGTCCAGAACTTCCTTGGAAGCAGTGGGATTGTTGTAGTAGCAGATCATGACGCCGGGTCCCTTGACAGCGAGTTCGCCGACTTCACCCTGCTTGACAGGATTGCGGTTTTCGTCCACAATGCGGCACTCCCACTTGTAGCCGGGGATACCGATCGCACCCACCTTGTGGGTATTTTCGACGCCCAGATGTACACAGCCGGGTCCGAGAGACTCGGAGAGACCGTAGTTGGTGTCGTACTGATGATGCGGGAAGTATTCCAGCCAGTGTTTGATCATGGAAGGCGGAACGGGCTGTGCGCCGATATGCATCAGTCTCCACTGATCGAGTTCATAGTCAGCCAGGGAAACGGAGCCGTTGTCGATCGCGTCCAGGATATCCTGGGCCCACGGAACAAGGAGCCATACCACAGAGCAGTGCTCCTTGGAGACGGCATCCAGAATGATTTCCGGGGTTGTGCCGCGCAGAAGGACTGCCTTTCCTCCGGAGACCAGAGAGCCGAACCAGTGCATCTTGGCACCTGTGTGATAGAGGGGCGGGATGCAGAGGAAGGT
>DGRU01000196.1:6392-7229 GCA_002390025.1 Lachnospiraceae bacterium UBA4380 | reverse complement strand
AACCTTTTGTCCTCCGGCTTTCCTGTTCTCTTCCTCACCTGTCAGACTTCTCTGCTCAGGAGTCGGCACCCCGGCCGGTTCGCCCGCAAGGCTCGACTGCTCCGATGGATCGAGGCGTTTCTGACTATAGCCTTTTCCGGAAGCTGAATCCATCAGCATCTCGGGATCTTCCGGATGAAGGCTGGCCTGTCTGTGATGTTCTTCCATTGATTCCTGCAGATTTGTATTGCCGTCGGAATTGTTGTCTGTCATAGTTGTTCTTCATGATGATTGCTGTTAGTGCTTATGTGTGATCAGGCCTGCATCCCGGTTTTTGCAGCTGATCGTTTTTTTAAAAGATCGAGGCGCCGCAAGAACATTTCCCACTCACAACCCGGATGCTTAATGACAGTTATTATAGCACGGCGGTTTCGCATTCGGCCGGAATGATTTATAATAATGACTTGTAATCAGGAAAAGAATCGGGACACACGCCTGCCCGCAGGGATGTGATCCTGTCAGAGAGGAAAGAGAGAATGAAACTGTTTCTGACCAGCAGTCCGACGGGGGCCTACCGCAGCAGTGAACCGGCAGATTTTGAGGGATTTGATCCCGCCAATGGAATGGTGGAGGAACTGAGGCGGTACTGGAAGCCGCAGTCCCGTTGTCTGCTGATCGCGGCTTTCCCGGATGCTTTTTCGGAAAATGAAAAAATGCGGTCCTATTTTGAGGGTGTTCTGGAGGATACCGGGCTTTCCGCAGCCTGCCTGGATCTGTGCGACAGCAGGAACGGAAAGGAAGCGGTGCAGGATCTCCACAGCTACGACATGATCATTCTCAGCGGCGGCCATGTGCCCA
>DGRU01000196.1:0-6330 GCA_002390025.1 Lachnospiraceae bacterium UBA4380 | reverse complement strand
GGAGAACGCCTTTTTTATGGAAATCGGTCTGCCGCAGCAGATCAGGGATTTCGATGGCATTGTGATGGGTATCAGCGCCGGCACCATGAACTGCGCGGAGCTGGTTTACGCCCAGCCGGAGATGCCGGGCGAGGCGGTCAGCGAGACTTATCGGAAGTTCATTCCCGGACTGGGGCTGACCAAATATAACATTCTCCCCCATTACCAGGCGGTGAAGGACGATTATGTGGACGGAAAACGCCTGTTTGAGGACATCACGTTTGCGGACAGCATGGGGCATACCTTTTACGCAATTGTGGACGGAAGCTACCTGCTGCAGACGGAGGACCGTGCGGAAATCCGCGGGGAAGCCTACAGGATCAGCAATGGAACAATGACCAGGATCGGCAGCAAAGGCGATGTATACCGTCTTTAAAAAGATGTTTCGAGGCAGACCTTTCGGGTTCGTCGGAGAAAGCTTCGAGGCAGACTTTTCTGATCATTCGGAGAAACCGCCTGCGCGGTTTTCTTCCACATCTTTCGGTGCTGGGCGCTTTGATACAAAGAAGACAGTTTGATACAAAGAAGGCAGATTGATACAAAGAAGGCAGATTGATACAGAGAAGGCAGTTTGATACTAAAGAAGGCAGTTTTATATAGAGGTTGGTGTAGAGGTAAAGATGAATATAAGCGGAAAAATTTTTGAACTTATCAAAGAAAAAGGAATGACACAGAAGGAATTCGGCCGGCGGACGGGGATTCCGCAGAGCACGATCAGCGACTGGAAGAGCAAGCAGCTGAATCCGGCTTCGGACAAGATTCTGATCATCTGTGACGTGCTGGAAGTCTCGCCCTACGAACTGCTGGGTGCGGCGCAGAGCGGCAGCAGATATGCGATTCCTGATCATGTTATCGTTCAGAAAGATACGGAAGAGTATCTGCTGATCGAAAGATACCGCCAGCTGAAAAAGGACCAGAGGGAGCGTCTTCTGGGCTATATGGAGGCCATCAGGGATATGTGATGCAGGAGAAGAAAGAGAATTAAAGGAAAAGAAGAATGACAGATTACACACTTCTTGCGGAACAGGCTGCGTCAATGATTGAGACGGAGCCCCGCTATGTGGCAGCCCTCTCCAATTTGTCTGCCCTGATCTATGAATCCATGGACCGGCTCAACTGGGCAGGCTTTTATCTGATGGATAAAGGAAGCCTTCTGGTCGGCCCTTTTCAGGGGCGGCCCGCCTGTATCCGGATCGAGATCGGAAAAGGGGTCTGCGGCACGGCTGTGAAGGAGGAGCGCATTCAGCGGGTGGCGGACGTCCATGCCTTCCCGGGACACATTGCCTGCGACGCGGCCTCCCGTTCTGAGATCGTCCTTCCCATCCGCAGCGGGGGACGGATCGTAGGTGTGCTGGACATAGACAGCCCTGAGCAGGAGCGATTCTCCGAAGAGGATGAAAAGGGTCTTGCACAGCTGGCGGATCTGATCGGCGCCCGGGTGGACTTCGCGGGACTGCGGCAGTAATCCTGCCCTTCCGGCTGTACCTCTCGCGGTGCACTGGTTGATGAAGAACCCCTTTTACTGTAAATTATTGTATATACATGTTTATAAGCACATAGACATGTCAGCGCGGCAGTTAAGCGTGTCAACACAGGGGAGAGATTGAGGCATTGTCTGTGTCAGGAGAACAGCACTGTGCAGGCAGACCGGAAGGCGGGGGAGCCGATGAATCGTTACGAAGAAAAAGAACTGCAGCAGGAAATGGAGCAGGTGGAACTATATTTGTCTGAATACCTGCGCGACCCGGGCTACGGGGGTGCTGTAGGAAATATTCTCCGCGATATGGAGATGTCAAAAGGAAAGCGGCTGCGCCCGCGCCTTTTACTCATGGCCAGCCGGTTCGGGAAGGAGCAGGATCCCGCAGGGAGAGAGCGTCTCTGCCGTCTGGGAGCGCTGGTGGAGCTTGTCCATATGGCATCTCTCATTCATGATGACATCGTCGATGACGCGCCGCTTCGCCGGGGACTTCCGACAACGCAGTCGAAATACGGCAAGGATATGGCTGTCTACGCGGGTGACCTGATCCTGAGCCGGATCGTCCAGAGTCTCTTTAAGGACGGTTTTTATCGTGTCGGCGCTCTTTTCGGCCAAGCTGTCGAGTCCATGTGTCTGGGAGAACTGGGACAGATGGAGTGCCGGGGCAGAGAGGATGTCACGGTGGAGCAGTATATGCACAATATTTACGGCAAGACGGCTGCCCTGTGCAGACTGGCCTGTCTGGCAGGCGCTGTCGAGAGCGGGTGCAGTGAAGATGTGCAGGGGCAGCTCGAACAGCTGGGCATCAATTTCGGTTATATGTTCCAGATCCGCGATGACCTGCTGGATTTTGTCTCCGATACGGAGGAAGAGGGCAAGCCCACACAGATGGATTTCAGGGAAGGAATCTTGACCCTCCCTGTGCTCTATGCCATGCAGGACCCCCAGGCAAAGGGCCGGATCAGCGCCCTTCTTCAGTCGGCCAGGGACGGCAGCTTCGGCGCTGACCAGGCGAGAGATCTCAGGACGATCGTCACAGCTTCCGGCGGCCTTGCCCGCGCTGCGGCGGATATGGAAATGTATGCAGAGCGTGCCCTTGAGGCCGTTGAGACCCTGCCCGACCACGGCGTCAGCGCTGTCTTCAGGGACTTGCTGAAGGCAAAACGCAAAGTGTCCGCGGCAGGATAACCCCCGGGTATAGGCTGTATAAAAAGAGAAATAATAAATACAGATGTAAAAGCTCTGAAAAACAGGCGGGATCGAAGCTGACTGGCTTCAATCTCCGCCTGTTCTTTTTTGCTTGCCGGCCGGGCGTGGCAGGGTACCGTCAATCTCCGCCTGTTATTTTTTTTCTTAGCGGTCGGGCGTGGCAGGGCGCCGCCTGTTTCCGCCTGTTCTATTTTCGTTGGCGATCTCTTTCATTTTCATGTCAGAATACTCCTTGTGCATGGGCTTATGAAGATATGCTATAATGGTTTAGCTTGCAATATGTAACTTCAATTATAGTTCTTTTCACTGAAAGGTAAAACTGCCTGTCAGGATAACAGGGTAGGAAAAATGTCAAATTATAATAGGCGGAAGGCAGCAGGCGGTCAGGACAGAATTCGAAGATCCCGCCTGAAGGCATACCTGCTGACGGCCGTATTTACACTGGTCATTGCGGTTATATTGATTCAGCGGCTGGGAATGTATCCGTTCGGGGATCATCATCTGTGCTATTCGGATGCGGATCAATATTACGGGTTTTACGGATATCTGATGAGCACATTCTTTTCCAGGAACAATCTCTTTTATTCCTGGAGCATGGCCCTGGGAAACGGAATGATCAGCACCTACGCATATTATACTGCGAGTCCGCTCAACCTGCTCCTGGTCTTTTTCAGGAAGGATCTGATGCTGGGAATGCATGTGATCGTGTTCATCAGGACCTTTCTCATATCCCTGAGTTTCTGTACGCTGCTCAATTACTGCAGTCGGGGACGGGAAGTGGAGAAGGCGATTCTTTCCGCTTCTTATGCCTTTATCGGCTATACTGCCTTCTACGCCTGGAATGCTTCCTGGATGGACGGGGTCGCGCTTCTGCCCCTGATGGTTCTGGGCCTGAAAAAGCTGCTTGACCGCAGGCAGAAGCTCTTTTATATCCTGGTTCTGGCGCTTGCTGTTTTTTCGAATTTCTACATCGGATACATGCTCTGTGCGGCGAGCGTGGTCTTTTATCTGATTTATTGTCTGGATTTTCAGGACGGACGGGCATCTGTTCTTGACAGGCTGAAAGGGACTTTTGCCCGCTATGCGGGGGCGTCCATTCTGGGAGTCTGCCTGACCATGGCGCTTGTGCTGCCGGCCTATCTGGGAATCCCCAAAGAGAGAAAAAAGGAACTGGTCACGCTGGGGTCTATCATCCGGCCCCAGTTCAAACTGAACGAGTTCTTTTCCATGTTTTTCAGCGGAACAGCCCTGCTGGAAGATTCGGCAGATAATTTTCCGGTCATATTTGTCGGAATCCTGCCCTTTGTGCTGGTGCTGGTCTATTTTCTGAACAGAAAGATCCGAACCGACGAAAAGATCCGCACGGCGGTCATGCTGCTGATACTTCTGATCTCCTTTGAGATCCCCTTTATCAATACCGCCTGGCATGGCTTTTCGGTCAATCACTGGTTCAATTTCAGATACTCCTTTGTGTTCAGCTTCATACTGCTTCTGATCGCCTACCGGTCGCTGACCAACCTGCCCGAAAAAAGCAGGACCATACTTGCGGCAGGGGGAGTTTTTCTGCTGATCGCCCTTCTGGTCTTTGTTGTTTTCAGAACAGACAGAATCCGTCTTGCTGCCGTCCCCCTGGCCATTGACCTGGTGTGCGGGATCGCGGGAACGGCCCTGCTCTGTGCCTGTTATTGCGGGAGGACAGAGCACCGTGCGCCCCTGCGGCTGCTGCTTTGCCTGCTGATCATTGTGAATGTTTCCTGCAACGCGGTCATCGTGACGGGCAGCGGAACGGAGGCCAAGAGCGTCCGGGAAGTCCATGCGGAACAGGAGAAAATAGAGAGGGCCAAGCAGTACTGCGAAGACGGCACAATCACGAGGATCGGAAGGAGCAGCCCTTTGAGCCGGTGCGAGGCGTCCATGTTCGCATTTGCGGGTGTGGAGAACTATGCTTCCACCGAGAACCGGACGACGTTGAGGATGCTCAAAAGGCTCGGCCTCGGGCACAGGCTGGTCTGGTCGGAGTATACACGGCATGCTCCCCGCAGTACGGATGATTTTCTCGGGATCAGATATATTCTCTATGATTATGAGCTGAGGGACAAATCCTTCAAGAAGCTGGAAACGGTCAACGGCACGCAGATTTTTGAAAACCCTGATGCACTGCCCCTGATCTTTGAGACACGCCAACTGTATGAGAATGATGAAAGAGACAACGATTTTGAATTCCAGAACGGTTTCTACCGGTCCTTTGACAGAGACCGGCTGATCGATGCTGATATTTTTGAGAAGGCAGAGTACGACATGGAAGTATCGAAGGTCGGCGAAAACTGTCTTGCAAAAATCACCATCGAGGCATCTCCTTCGGATCTGTTCTACATGCAGCTTCCTGAAATGAAGCGGATGGATGAGCTGTGCTACAGATCCTCTGTGCACAATTACCTGGGCGATAAGGAAATGGAATATACGTCTGCCAGAGACTTTTACTGCCTCGGAAAACCGGACGCGGACGGAAAAATCACAGCTGAGATCGGACTGGACAGCGCCTCGGACAGGCTCGGGATCGAGATCTACAGGCTGCGGGAGGATGTGCTCTCCGCATATGTCAGACAGATCCAGGCAGACCAGTCCGTCGATGTGAAGGAGATCACCAGCTCCCATCTGAAGTTTGAATCCGACAGAAAACAGGATGCCCTCTACACATCCTCGATCCCTTATGACAGGGGATGGCGTGTGACAGTGGACGGCAGGAAGGTGAAGACGCAGGAAAACGCCGGCTGCTTCCTTTCATTCCCTGTGGAGGCAGGAAAACATACGGTTGAACTCAAATTTCGTCCAAAGGGCCTGGGAGCAGGAATCGCCCTCTCCGCGCTGGCCCTCCTGATCCTCATCGGATCGGAATATGCCGCAAGGTTCTCTCGAAACGGAGATAAAAATGCCAGGAAAAACAAAAACAGGAAAAAAGCCCGCCCTCACAAAAGAGGAAAAACGCAGAAAAGAACTCGCTCTGCAGGTAATTGAACGGCTGAAAGCAGAGTACCCGATCGCGGAGTGCACGCTGGACTATGAAAAGGCCTGGCAGCTCCTGGTGAGCGTCCGCCTGGCCGCCCAGTGCACCGATGCGCGCGTAGACCAGATCACACCTCTGCTCTACGAAAAATTCCCTGATGTCGCGGCACTCGCCGCCGCGGAACCGGAGGAGATCGAAGAAATCGTCCGTCCCTGCGGCCTGGGCCGCAGCAAGGCCCGCGACATCAGCGCCTGCATGCGCGTCCTCCACGACCAGTACGACGACCATGTGCCGGAGACCTTCGAAGAACTCCTGGCCCTGCCCGGCGTCGGCCGAAAGAGCGCCAACCTCATCATGGGCGATGTCTTCGGCAAACCTGCCATCGTCACCGATACCCACTGCATCCGCCTCTGCAACCTGATCGGCCTCGTGGACGGGATCAAGGAGCCTGCCAAAGTAGAGAAGGCACTGTGGAAGATCGTGCCGCCGGAAGAAGGGAACGACCTCTGTCACCGGTTTGTGCTTCATGGCCGCGCGGTCTGTGTCGCCAGAAGGCCGCAGTGTGATGACTGCTGTTTAAAAGAGATCTGCCGCCACGCGC
>DGRU01000218.1 GCA_002390025.1 Lachnospiraceae bacterium UBA4380 | reverse complement strand
TCCTTGATCAGGGCCTTGTGGGCCTTGAGGGCCTGCTTGTCCGGAAATGCATAGGCATAGATTCTCTGCAGGGAATCCCTGTGCTCGTCGCCGCGCCAGTAAGCGCCGGAGACGCTCCTGATCTCAAAGGCAGCGCCCATCAGTTCCTGAGAATTGGCCACGTGAGGGCCGCGGCAGAGATCCACGAAATCTTCGCCGGTGTAATAGACCGTGATACGCTCGTCCTCGGGCAGATCTTCGATCAGCTCGGTCTTGAACTTCTGACCCTGGAAGAGTTCCAGTGCCTCGGCGCGGGACAGTTCCTTCTCCGTCCAGTCCTCACGGCGCTTGAGAATCTCACGCATCTTGTTCTCGATCATCTTGAAATCGTCTTTGTTGACCTGCCTGGGCAGAATAAAATCGTAGTAGAAACCGTCCGCGATCTGCGGGCCGATGGCATACTGCACATTCTCTTTGCCGAAAATCTCAAAAACGGCCTTTGCCAGGATATGGGACAGAGAGTGACGATAAACTTCCAGATACTGTTCGCTTGCCATACTTCCTCCTTTTTCGGAATCACACCTGCTGACTTACTCTTGACTTACTCTCGTGTCTGCAGACATGCGTAAAGAAATCTCTCTGCTGTCGTACTAACTGCCTGCAGGCTGCAATTCCGATTGTGACAATTTTTTAACTGTGCATAGAAAAATCCCCCGCACAGCATATACAGTTGCTTGCGAGGGACGTTTGTTCAACGCGGTTCCACCCTGCTTGCGGCAGATCACAAAAAATCCCCTGCCGCCACTTTTTTAAGGACTGTAACGGAGTCACCGGGCTTGATTAGAGCCTCTCCGAGGTGGTCTTCAGGCAGTTTCCGACGGGGCACTTCCAGAACCGCTGTGTGTTACTGCCCGACGTCTGTCCACTGCAGCTGACAGCTTCCGCAGACGGCACAACACACAACGGGCACCCCTCTCTGGGACATCCGCTGTCCTACTTTCCTCATCACAGATTTATAAGTGCAGGCAATAAAGCCTGCTTATAGCTTGGAAATAAACATAAATATTTTAGTACAGGATGAGGAAATTGTAAATAAACATATTTACCAGAAAAACCCGCCTCTTTCACCAGAAATATGGCTTAATAGAGATAAAATACGGTCTTATACCTCCCGATGGATAAAATCATCACCTGCGCTGTATTTAAAGACAGCATCCAGCAGAACCTCTTCTTCGGCCACCTGGGTATGATTGATCTCCGCCACGATCTGAAGAAGTCCCTCCGGATCTTCTCCGTTGTCGGGCAGCAGAATCACCTCGTGGACAGAGCTTGGAAGGACAAAAAAGTCCCTTCCCAGGTAATCAACTGCTTCCTGCAGAATGCCCGGATACAAAATGACTGCAGCTCCGTACAGGGCGGACTCGTTAGTGAGCAGGTAGAGTTCTCCTTCGCCCGCAGGCTGCAGGACCTCAATCACATCCGAGAGCGCGCGGAAAACCGGGGGAAGCATCCGCGGGCAGTTTTCAAGGGCATCCGCATACAGTTCTTCCACTGTCATACCCCATCTCTTCAGATCTATATTCCGAATCACGATGATTCCGTTTCCAAAGGCGGGATTATCCAGAAGATAATAAAAAACTGCTGCAAGATCCTCCAGATCTATATGCGGAACATCCCGCAGATAAGTCTCATTTTGTCTTCTTCCGATCAGTTTGATCCCCAGCCTGTTCTTTATGGTCCCATAGTCCCTGAAAAAATTCTCGGGAAAAGTGACTCCGGGTGTCCTGCACCTGCAATAGCGCAGGATACTGTCTGCGGACTCCGCTACTGCCTCCCCTCGCAGGAACTGTTCATAATAAGGCTCCAGGTAGACAGTCGGCGCAATCTGCGCGTCATTGAAGCGGACTGTACAGGCCTTCTTGTAAACACCGTTGTTCTTGCGCACATCCCGTATGCTGATGTCAACATTCTCTCCTGCCCGTTTTTCCAGCTCCCTGCGCAGCAGTTCATAGTACTCCTTTTCCCGAATGTTTTTGCCTTTCTCTGCTCTGTTCATGTGTCATGTCCTCCGAATTAATGTCAGTAAATGCCGTCTTTTCCTGTTTCAATCCATCCTGCCCCCTTCAGCATACAAGAGGAGTAATATCTGATCCTTCCCCCTGCCACGCCTGTACAACAGGACAATGATATACAATCCCGTCTCCTGCCGCATCTGTGTAACAGAACAATTATTTACAATCCCGTCCCCTGCCGCATCTGTGTAACAGAACAATTATTTACAATCCCGTCCCCTGCATGGTCTGTGCGGCAGGAACAGTCAAGACTCGTTCGCCAGTCCTGCGCGCGTATCCCATGTCTGAAGACACAGGTATTACGCGATGAAGAATAAAAAAAGGCAACGAGTCATATGTACTCATTGCCTTTTTGATCTTTACAAATTATAAACAGGAATCCATCGGATATTCGCAGTATAAAAATGCGAAGAACTCACCCTCTTCCGGGAAAGAGGATTATGCTCTGGAAAGATACTCGCCGGACCTGGTGTCAATCTTGATCTTGTCGCCGATATTGCAGAACAGCGGAACGCTGACCTGTGCGCCGGTCTCAACGATCGCGGGCTTGGTTGCGCCGGTAGCAGTGTTGCCCTTGAATCCGGGCTCTGTATCGGTGATCTCCAGCTCGACAAACATGGGGGGCTCAATCGCGAAAGGATTGTTGTTGTAGGAATTGACCTTGACCATGTCGTTCTCTTTAACGAACTTCATGTTGTCGCCGACAATATCCTTACCAAGCGAAATCTGGTCGAACGTCTCTGTGTCCATGAACGCATAGAGCTCGCCATCCTGATACAGATACTGATACTCCTTGCGGTCGATCCTGGCCTGGGGGAATTTCTCCGTAGGACGGAAAGTGGTCTCTGTAACGCCGCCGTTAATAATATCTTTCAGCTTGGTTCTGACGAACGCCGCACCTTTACCGGGTTTAACATGCTGGAATTCAACGATCTCGAGGACGCTGCCATCTTTCTCAATCGTAATGCCATTCCTGAAATCACTTGCAGAAATCATATAAAGTACCTCCTGAAAAAATCGCGTCAATACAAAAGTATTCTATAACACGGGGCCGAGTTTTTCAACCTATTTCTTGTCATGGCATGCCCGCATGTCAGCGGCAGACACTACTTCCGTCTTTCCCTGCCCGATCATGCAAAAACAGGCCGCCCCCTGCCGGGGAGCGGCCTGCTCTTTTCAGACATCCAGATGTCCGATCCTATTACGGAACCATCGCGCGGATCTCTTTGAGTTTCTCTCCGCAGTATGCCTCGACCAGGGAAGGGGAGACATTCTCTTCGATCTTGTCATAGACCGGGATACACTTCTGGCGGATGACCAGCATGTTCTCATCTGACAGGCGGTTGATCTGGCTGCCGCTCTCTTCGATGGTAGCGATCCTGGAAGCGATACGCTCGTCAGAAGCCTGGCGTGCTTCCACCTTTGCCGTCTCGGCGGCTTCACGGATGATGGCCTGCTGGTCCTCCGGCAGGCTGTCCATGAACTCGCTGCTGACGATCAGGGAGATCAGGTGAGGCAGGTGATTGGTCTCGATGACGTAGTCCTGCTGCTCGTAAAGTCTGTTGGATACGATAACTTCGTAGGGGTTCTCCTGCGCGTCAATGGTACCCTGCTGGAGGCCGATGTAAACCTCGGAGAAAGTCATGGGTGTGGGGTTGGCGCCCAGGGATTTCCAGAAGAGCAGATGGTAGGGGTTCTCCATGGTGCGGATCTTCTGGCCCTTGAGGTCATTGGCAGTGTAGACGTCCTTGTTGGAGGTCATGACACGGAAACCCTGGTCCGCGTAGCCCAGCAGCTCATAGCCGCCGTCCTTGTAGACCTGGTTGACCTGTTTCATGAATTCCGGATTGTCGATGTGGTCGCGAACGTCCTGAATGCTGTCAAACAGGCAGGGCATATCGAATACGGCGATATCAGGAAGGAAAGTAACCTGAGGTGCTGTATTCTGCACGACGAAGGGAATATCGCCATCCTTGCAGGACTCGAGCAGTTCGCGGTCACCGCCTACGATACTGTTGGGGTAGACCTGAATGCGCATCTTTCCGTCGGAGAGGCGGGATACCTCTTCTGCGAAACGCTCTGCGTAGATCTGGGTGACCGTGTCCTCGGGACTGGAGGTTCCCAGAGGCCATGCATAGGTCTGTGTGCCGTCGGATGCTGCGCCGCAGCCGGTCAGCGTGAGGACGAGGAGGGCTGTAAGCAGGCAGACCGCCATGAAACTGTGCTTGAGACTGAATTTTTTCATGCTTTCCTCCTTTCTCACAGCAGGCACAGGCTGATTGCCGGAATATAGGTGATCAGCAGCAGTGCAATCAGGAACATGATGATCATGGGCATGGCCTTCTTGGCAATATCCATGACAGGCACATCTGTCAGAGAACTTGCGACAAAGAGGTTGACGCCGATGGGAGGTGTGACGAAACCGATCGCCAGGTTGACGACCATGACAACACCGAAGTGAATCGGATTCATGCCTACTGCAGTGACGATGGGAAGAAGGATGGGCGAGAGGATGAGGATCGCAGGCGTCGTATCCATGACCATACCGACAAGGAGCAGGAAGATGTTGATGACGATCAGAAGGATGATCTTGTTGGTGAAGCTCTCCAGGATGAAGGCACTGACCATCTGGGGCACCTGCATCAGTGTCAGGACACGGGAGAAAGCAGTGGATGCCGCAAGGATGAACATGATCGGGGAATAGGTTTTCATCGCTTCCACCAGGATGCCCCACAGGTCACGGAACTTGAGGGTCTTGTAGATGAACATACTGATGAGCAGCGAATAGAAAACGGAAATGACCGCGGCCTCGGTAGGGGAGGCAACGCCGGAATAGATGCACCCCAGAACGATCACGGGACTCAGGATGGCAAAAAAGCTCTCCCTGAAGACCTTGAAAAATCCTTTTTCATGGAGGACATTGATCTGGCTGTCGATCTTCTCCCGGTCTTCGCCGTTTTTCTTGCAGTAGACAAAGGCGTAGGCCATGAGCAGAACACCGATCAGGACGCCGGGCACGATACCTGCCAGGAAGAGATCACTGACAGAGGCGCCGGATGCCATGGCGAACATGATGAAGGGAATGCTGGGAGGGATGATGACGCCCAGGCCGCCCGCAACGGCGACGATAGCCGTGGAGAAGACCTTGTCATATCCCATATCGATCAGAAGCGGGATCGTCATAGAGCCGACTGCCGCGACGGTCGCGGGAGCGGAGCCCGAGATCGCGCCGTAGAACAGGCAGGTAATGATGACCGCGCAGGGAATACCTGCAGTACGTTTTCCGAGGAAATAGGAAAAGACATCGAACAGTCTCTTGGAAATCTGTCCGCGTGCCATGAGGATGCCCGCAAGAACGAACATCGGAACCGCCAGAAGCGGGAAACTGTCGATACCGCCCACCATGGAACGGATGACATAACTTGCACTCGCCGTAAAGGAGGGATCAAATGCACCCGGAAGCACTGCGACAAGGCCCAGTGTGACCGAGACAGGGATCGCAATCAGAAGAAAGAGCGCAAACAGAATAAATACAACAATAGGTGACATACCGGTTCCCCTTTCTCAATTACTTTCCGTCACTGCCCTTGGACTCTTTGTGAATGCGCGAAGGCCATCTCACAAGATCGTCGTTGTTTTTGAGATTATGCAGTTCGAGAAGCCAACGTTCCGCGATACGGATCACACACAGTGAAAAGCAGATCAGCGGAGCCGACTGGATGTAGTACATGGGAATTCCGCACGCGGGACTGACCTGTCCGCTCTTGATGGTGGTCATCAGATAGCGCCATGCGTAAGGAACCAGATAAACAAAGAAAGCAAACTGAATGGTGTAGTTGATCAGACCGAGGATGGCTCTTCCCCTCTTGGAAAAGATTCTGACAAACTGGTCGATCTTGATCGCCAGGAACTTCTTGGTGCAGAGGCTGACGCTGATAAAAGCAGACCAGATGAACAGATAACGTGTAACCTCTTCCGACCAGGATAACGACATACCGAATGCATATCGGGAGAGAACCTGAATGCCCATGATCACTGCCATCAGGATCAGCAGAATGGTCATAACAAACTCTTCCAGATATTCATCCACATATAAGAGAACTTTTTTCACTTTTTACCGGACCTCCGATTTATTGGCTGCAAAAACAAGGCATGCATAAACCGGCCTGTCTGCCCCCTTTTATTGCAGAAAGGCCGCACACGCATGCTGAGCAGTTTCATAAATGAATGAATGCAGGCGGAAACCCTGCCTCTTTCAAGACAAGCTCGAAAGATCTTTTGTCTCACTGCTTACAGGAGTAGATTTCCTGACCGGAGACGCACAGGATTTCCGCCGCAATTGAACTTATCAGATTAGAGACTGTTGTGAATCAGATTCAGAACTGTATCCAGATCAGCCGCATTCATCTGTCCGGGGGCAGATGCCTTGCCGACGGCACCGAATGTGCAGGAGCTGCCGAACACTTCGCCGCAGAGACGGCTGATGAGGCCTGTTCCTGCCATGGACATGGTGATGATCGGACGATCTGCGTAGTCTGTTGCCATCTCCTCGGTTGCGGAGAGGAGGACCAGGACGTCCTTTTTATTTTTGGGCATAACAGCGATCTTGGGGATATCTGCTCCAAGCTCCTGCATCTTGCGGAGCCTGCCGACGATGTCGTCCTTGTCCGGAGTCTTTCCGAAATCATGGTTGGATGCGACAACCTTGACACCTGCCGCATGTGCGCCTGCGATGATCTCTTTGACGATCTCGTCGCCGGTGAATGCTTCGACGTCGATCAGGTCTACAAGACCTGTCTGTGCAGCCTGGATGTTGAGCTTTGCATAAGCCTCGGGCTCAATGGCTTTCTCTCCGCCTTCTTTGGAAGTGCGGAATGTGAACAGGATCGGGGCATCTCCAAGTGCGGGACGCAGGTCCTTCAGGACATCCTCGACCTTTGCAAAATCAAAGACGTCTTCAAACCAGTCGACACGCCACTCGACCAGATCCAGACGGACATCTTTAAAGGAAGCTGCAGCCGCCAGAATCTCTTCCTTGGTCACTCCGACGATCGGAACGATGATCTTGGGTGTGCCTTCACCGATCTTCACGCCGCGGACTTCGATCACGTTTGCCATAATATTCTCCTCCTGAAATAGAGTGTTTAAATAGTACAGAACTATTATTTACAGTTCATCAGTCTCCGTAATGGATTCCCAGGACTTCCTTCATGTGTTCAATGGGCATATCCACGTTGGTCCAGAGCTTGAAGGCAGCGGCGCCCTGGAAGAGCATCATTCCGAAGCCGTTCATATGCTTGCAGCCGACTTCCTTTGCAATGCGCAGGAACTCGGTCTCTGCAGGTGCATAAACTGTATCGGTCACGATCAGGTCGGGACGCAGATAGGACTTGTCGGGAAGCCATGTCATACCCTCGAGAGGCTTCATGCCGCAGCCGGTAGCGTTTGCAAGAAGGACACTGCTGTCGATCTCTCTCTTGAGGGCTTCGTGGTCTGCCAGGTCAAACAGCTGTGCCTTGCAGTTTGTCTTCTCATTGATCTTCTTGACAGTATTCTCGGCATTTGCCCAGAATTTGTCTTTGATGTTGAAGATGGAAATTTCTGCTACGCCGTCCAGAGCAGCCTGGATCTCGATGGCAGTGCCGGCACCGCCTGCGCCGACTACTGTGATCTTCTTGCCGATCACGTCGATGTCGTAATCCTTCAGGGACTGCATGTAGCCGATACCGTCGGTGCAGTGGCCTTCCAGGACACCGTTCTTGTTGACAATGGTGTTGACCGCGCCGACAAGTTCTGCTGCGGGAGACAGCTTGTCGAGATACTGTCCTACAACAGTCTTGTTGGGCATGGAAACGTTGGAGCCGACCAGCTTCAGAGCGCGGATACCCTTGACGGCATCTTCCAGTGTGCTGTTGTCAACTTCGAATGCAAGATATGCATAGTCCAGTCCCAGATATGCAAATGCCTCATTGTGCATTGCGGGAGAGCTGGAGTGTCTGATCGGATAAGCAATCAGACCGACGAGTTCTGTGTGTCCTGTGAGTCTCTCTGCCATAATAAGTCCTCCTTTATAAATGTGTACTGCGAATACATACGCAGCGTGCAGCGCTCATGGGAAACCCTTTTCAAAAGGTTTCCAGGGACTTTCAGGGCCGCCTTTTCTGTAATCTGTTCAATGCCGGAACACGAAAAAAAGCCTCCCGGATCCAGCGGGCCGAAATTACAGTTCATTCCTGACATCCGGTTCTCAAAACATCCGGTTCCGAGCCCTTAAAAAGCCATTTTCCCAATGTGATAATTGTCTATAGTTGGACAATTATATTCTCTTTACAATTATAATTTCTAACAATTAATACTTCCAATACTTATAATCAATCATATTGATGCACTAAGTCTATCAAATCAGTTCAATTTAAGAATGAATCTTCCAGCAGATGTTCATGTATAATTAATTCGAAAAACGAATTATTGATTCCGAAAGGATTCCCCTATGACATTAAATCAGCTGCAGTATTTTTATCAGGCTGCCAAGACACAGCATTTTAACCATGCCGCAGACAATCTGAGTATTTCCCAGCCTTCGCTCTCCAGAGCGATCGCATCTCTGGAAAACGAACTCGGCGTAATCCTTTTCGAGCGAATGGGAAGAAACGTCTCTCTTACAAAGGCAGGGCAGGTTTTTCTGGAACAGACCGAGAAGATCCTCGATGATATCGCTGTCGCAGAGCGGAAAATGCATCAGCTCGCAGCCAGCGGCGGTGAGATCTCCATCGCATATGTATTCCCGCTCTCCATGCACTTTATCCCGGGAGCAGCCCACGCATTCATGGAACTGAAGGAAAACAAGGGAATCACCTTCAACTTTGCACAGGGACTGAGCGCCGAAAACATTGACGGGCTTAAAAACGGAAAATACGATATCATCTTCGGCACAAGAGACCCTTCCGAGATGTCGATCCGCTTTGTTCCCGTTATGCGTCAGAAACTCGTGGTCATCATGCCGGCAGGACATGAACTCGCAGAGCGCCCCTATATAGATGCCGACGCTTTCAATCACTATCCTGTTCTGACCTATGACCGCACGTCCGGTCTGGGCAAACAGACACATACCTTTTTCCGCCGCTACAATCTGCATCCGAATATCATCTGCGAGTCTCCCGATGAAAACGGTATTGCCTCCCTTGTCCGTGAAGGCTTCGGGATCGCTCTTGTTGCGGACATCAACTACAGCTGCATAGACAAGATCTGTATCCGGCCTCTGGCACCGGAGTACGAGTTTTATCACACTGTCTACATGGGCTATCTGGCAGGCAAATACCAGATTCCCGCCGTCTCCCGCTTTATCACATTTATCCAGGACAATTATTCGGAGATGGTTCTATAGCAGACTTAAATTCATCACTGTGCAAAATATGAGGACGAGTCCTGAAATATGCAAAATACGAATGATTTACGGGGGTAAATTGCATTAGACTGCATGTGTTTTCTGTTTTATAATGTGTTTAACGTTAAATACTATGACTTGTTTTGTTAACCCCCTGGCATTCCGACTTTACTGATTACAGTTACGGCGGATGCCGGTATCCATTTCATACATGCCTGCTGTAAAGTCCGATGGGTCCCTTTCCCATCGGACTTTACAGCATTATGGAAATCATTACAGCATCATGGAAACAATATGAACAAAGGTCTGTTCTGCAGAGGCTGCGCACACCTGCAGGGACAGCATCAAAAAAAGACATGGGTCCCGCCCATGTCTTTTTTATGTTTTATGATTTTATGATCCATGTCTTATGATTTTTTGCAAAACAGACAGTCTGTAAAACCGGTCAGACTGCTCCCGGGGTCAGTTTTTCTTCTTTCCCCGTGTATTCTCCTGTTCCAGGAGTTTTCCGAGTTCATCCATGAAGGTACTGACATCCTTGAACTCGCGGTAGACAGATGCGAAGCGGACATAGGCGACGGGATCCAGGCTGTGGACGCGCTTGATGACCAGCTCTCCGATTTCGGAACTGGAGATCTCCTTCTCCTCGCGGTCAAAAATCTCCTTCTCGATCTCGTCCACAACGCGTTTGATCTGGTTGACGCTGACCGGGCGCTTGTGGCAGGCGCGCAGGATTCCGCCCTCAATCTTCTGGCGGTCATAGGGTTCGCGGTTGTTGTCTTTTTTGACAACGACCATGGGGATGGTCTCTATTTTTTCATAGGTCGTAAATCTTCGTTTGCAGGCATCACAGACTCTGCGTCTGCGGATGGAGTTGTTCTCCTCGACAGGCCTGGAATCGGAAACTCTGGTATCTTCGCTACCGCAATACGGACATCTCATATGCTACCCCCATTCTGATGGCAGATTGTTCGGTATTTTTCTCCTTCCCGTGCCGTGGCGGCAAGGAAGCGGATCACATCGACAGGATATTTGCCGACAGCTGTCTCGCCGGTGACCATTACACCCGAGGCGCCGTCTGCAACCGTGTTGAATATGTCATTTACTTCGGCCCTGGTCGGAACTGCGCGGTTTTCCATGCTCGCAAGCATCTGGGTCGCGACCATGAAATATCTGCCGGAAGCCCTGCAGGCCGCAGCTATTTTTTTCTGCGCAGCGGGCAGTTCCCACAGCTGCATATCGTTGCCCAGATCCCCGCGCGCGATGCAGACAGCATCGCAGACAGGCAGAAGGCTGTCAAGCTGTGCCATCCCCTCCCGGTTCTCGATCTTGGCAACCAGCTGAAGATCACCGGCACCCTTGTCCTCCAGTTCCTTCTTGACAGCGATGAGATCCTCACGGCTGCGGACAAAGGGCTGCATGATTCCGGTGACACCGAACCGGACCGCATCGCGAATGTTCATCCTGTCCGCCGCCGTCATTGTAGGCGGATGTATATCAACCCCGATCACCTTGATGCTCTTTCTTCCCGAGAGCATGCCGCCCCGCTCGATCCGTGCCCCGACGCGGCCGGAGGATTTCTCCGAAACCCTTAACAGAAGACGTCCGTCGTCCAGGAGGATATCCTCTCCAACGTCCAGCGCCTCATAGACAACTTTAGGAATGGGAATGGCTGCACCGCCCTGCCGCCGAAGGGACAGTATCTCGTCCTCCCCCATCTCCTCGTCAAAGAGGACTGCAGTCTGTCCTTCGCAGAGCATCAGCGGTGCCTGCAGGCGGCCGATCCTCAGTTCCGGCCCCTGCATGTCGATCAGAAGAAGGGGCTCCACACCGGCGTGCAGGGCCGCTGTGTAAAAAATATCCAGCTGACGTTCGCTCTCCCGCAGGCTTATGTGGGACAGATTGAGACGGATTCCCGTCATTCCGCTGCAGAACATCTCCCTGAGCACATCCTGAGAATTACAGGACGGGCCAAGCGTTCCATAAATATCTATCATCTGCATCCCCTCCCGCTAAATATGAAGGACCACTTTTGCGATCGTAAAATAGACAGTCAGGGAGATCGCGTCCACGATAGTCGTGATAAAGGGACTTGCCATGACAGCCGGGTCAAAGCCGATGTGTTCGGCAGTCAGAGGCAGGACACATCCGATCACCTTTGCGATCAGAACGACAACAACAAGAGTCAGACAGACAATGGCTGCCACCTGGATCGGAATGCGGTCGATGACCAGGAGCTTTACAAAATTACACAAAGACAGCGTCACGCCGCACATGGCGGCCACCCGGATTTCCTTCCACACCGCCCGCAGGGTCTCCTTGAATTCGATCTCTCCCAGCGAAATGCCTCGGATGACCGAGACGCTGGCCTGGGAACCGGCATTACCGCCGGTGTCCATCAGCATGGGGATATAGGCTGTCAGGATCACATATTTGGCCAGGGCTCCTTCGGCGCGGGTGATGATCGCGCCTGTGAAAGTGGCCGAGATCATCAGGAATAAAAGCCAGGGCATTCTTGCCTTATAAGTCTCCAGAATCGTTGTTTTGAAGTAGGGGCGGTCCGTCGGCAGGATAGCTGCCATTTTCTCGATATCCTCGGTGGCCTCTTCCTGGATGATATCGACGATATCGTCGATGGTGATGATACCGACCATGCGGTCCTCATTGTCCACAACCGGCATCGCCGTGAAGTCATATTTCTGGAAAGCCATGGCGGCTTCTTCCTGGTCGGTCGTGGTGTTGATGCTGATGATATTTTCATTCATCATCTCCCCGATGATGGTATCGGGGTCCGCCATGACCAGGTAGCGGAGGGCGACCGTGCCCAGAAGCACACGCTGGGGATCGAGTACGTAACACACATTGACGGTCTCTTTGTCCAGACCGATCCTGCGGATGCGCTCGATCGCGTCCCGGACAGTCATGCTCTCCTTGAGGTCGACATACTCGACCGTCATGATGCTGCCGGCCGAATCCTCAGGATAACGCAGCAGGTGGTTGATATCCGCCCGGGTGTCGGGACGTGCATTGCTCAGAATCTTCTTGACGACATTGGCGGGCATCTCCTCGAGGAAGTCCGCCGCATCATCTGCCATCAGGTTGTCAATGACACTGGATGCTTCTTTATCGGAAAGCGACTGGATAATGTACTGCTGATCCTCAAATTCCAGATCGGCGAAGACATCTGCCGCCATGCTCTTGGGGAGAATGCGGAAGATCTTGAGGGATTCCTCGTCTTCCATGTCGTCCATGACCGCTGCTATATCGGCCGTCTGCATATCCGCACAAGTCTGCCGGAGCCGGGTATATTGTCTTGATTCAAGCAGTTCCCTGAGAAGGTGTTCATACTCTCTGTTCTTATCTTCCATGCTGCCCCCTTTCCTGACTTAGTACTCTGAAGCAATCTTTTTTTGTGAGGCACGGCGTCATGCTCCGCCGGTCCTGCTGATGGGGAAAAACCCCTCCGCCTCTATCTCAATCCCGGCGCCCCCGCTGGTGAGGGCCGAGATTTTTGTCTGCAGTGCGTCCGCGTGCGCTTCCTCCACTGTAAGATGAAGTGTTACCTGTGCTCCGTATTCTGTCTCGCCTATCTCGATCCCGCCGCGGCGCAGTTCATAGAGGAGCTTGTCGAGCGCCCCGTATTCCACGGTGACGGCAAGTTTACGGCACAGGCACATGCGCACTGTCCGGGCATTTTCCAGCGCGGCGCGTGCCGCCTGGGTATAGGCGCGGACCAGACCTCCTGTTCCCAGGAGAGTTCCTCCGAAATAGCGGGTGACAATGACAAGCACATTGGTGCAGCCGCTCCCCTCGATGACTTTGAGAATAGGCTGTCCGGCTGTACCGGAGGGCTCTCCGTCATCCGCGGATTTTTTGCGCTCCGAGCCCTCTCCCATCACCCAGGCATAACAGTGGTGGCGCGCGTCATAATACTGTTTGCGGATCCCGGCAACGTAAGCAGCCGCCTCTTCTTCCGTCTCAACGTGCACCGCCTCCCCGAGAAAGCGGGATTTTTTCTCTTCGTATTCACCTTTTCCGGTCTCGCTGATCGTCAGGTACTCGGCAGCCATTTCCCGTCTCCTCTCCTATGTAAAACAGATAACGCCTTATATAGTATACCATCAAATTCCTTATTTTGGAAAAATCTGTAACGTATGTTTTCCGTTTTTCGTGTTTATAAGCATCTCTGTTTTTGATATAATGTAAAAATGGTTTCAGATAAGGATCCCGAATGCGGGCTCCGGCACCGGGCGGGAATGCCCGCCGAAATGATTATAATAATGGAAGAAGGTATCATCTATGGTATTTGATAAAAAATCAATCTCCGAAAAGCGAAAGGCCGTCGATGCAAAGGCCCGCAAGCGCTTTTCCCGCTTCCGCGTCATAGTGACAACCGTTCTGATCACTGTGATCGCAGGATCCGCCCTGATCGGCACAAGTGCCGTTTACGGGACCTACAAGGGAATCCTTGAGGTCTCGCCCGATATAGGCACGATCGATGTCAGTCCCAAAGGATTCTCCACCTTTGTCTATGACACCAAGAATAATGAGATCGCCAAGCTGGTCTCGACAGATTCCAACCGAATACCTGTCAAGCAGGACGGGATCTCCGAAACACTGGCCCACGCCTTCGTCGCGATCGAGGACGAACGCTTCTATCAGCACCGCGGCATTGACATCCCCGGCATTTTCCGCGCCGTCTATGTCGGCCTCCGCGGAGGCCTGGACTTCTCCGAGGGCGCCAGTACGATCACTCAGCAGCTGATCAAGAACAATGTCTTTACTGACTGGACCAACGAGACGACCCAGGACCGTGTCAAGAGAAAGATCCAGGAGCAGTATCTGGCCTATGAGCTCGAGAAGAGCATGCCCAAGTCCGAGATCCTGCTCAACTACCTCAACACCATCAACCTGGGCCACAATACGCTGGGTGTCGAGGCGGCCTCACAGCGCTATTTTAACAAACATGCGGTGGATCTGTCTCTGGCAGAATGCGCGGTACTGGCTGCGATCACACAGAACCCGACCGCCTACGATCCGATCGTCTATCCCGAAGACAACAGAGACCGCCAGGAAGTGGTCCTGGAGCACATGCTCACACAGGGCTATATCACACAGGCCCAGTATGAGGAAGCCCTCGCCGAAGATGTCTATGCAACCATCGCCTCCGTCAACGTCGACAAGGAAAAAGTTGACAACCGCGTCAACTCCTATTTCGTCGACGCACTGATCCGCCAGGTTCTGCGCGATATGCAGGATGAGGAGCTCAATCTGGTCGATGACGGCGTGGCATGGGACGAGGATCAGGCCTACGCCATGCTCTACAGCGGCGGTCTCCGCATCCAGTCGACCCAGGATCCGGACATTCAGAAGATCGTAGACAAACAGTGCAGCGAAGATTCCGGCAACTTCCCTTCCGGGACCACCTATTATCTCAACTACGCACTGACCGTCATCTCACCCGACGGGACACAGACCAACTACGACAGCAACAGTCTGGAAGCCTATTTCAGGGAGCGCGACGAGAATTACAGTATTCTGTACACCTCCCGTTCCCGCGCAAGAGAAGATATCAAGGCCTTCCGCGAGTCTGTGATGGGTCCCGACGACACCTATGACGAAAACTATGAGCTCGCTCCCCAGCCGGAAATCTCCGTGACGGTAGCGGACCAGAATACAGGTTATGTGGTCGCCATGCTGGGCGGACGCGGCGAAAAAGAAGCCAGCCGCACTCTGAACCGCGCCACTGACACCACCAGACAGCCCGGCTCCACCTTCAAGATCATCTCAACCTTTGCGGCGGCTCTTGACAGCGACGAGGCAAAGGACAAGTACGGCAACCGCTTCACGCTGGCCTCCACGCAGCTGGATGAGAAATTCAAGTACAACAACGGCGTCGAGGTACATAACTGGTACAGCGGCTACCGCGGACTGCAGACCATACGCTCTGCCATCCAGGATTCCCTCAATGTCATCGCTGTCAAGACACTGACAGATATCACCCCGCAGCTCGGTTATGAGTATGCAGAAAAACTGGGCATCAACACACTTGTCGACGGCGAAGAGATCAACGGCCAGATCTTCTCGGATGCCGTACAGACACTTGCCCTCGGCGGTATCACCTACGGCGTGCGCAATATCGAGCTCAATGCCGCTTTCTCCACGATCGCCAACGGCGGACATTACATTGTCCCCCGTCTCTACACCAAAGTCACCGATCAGGAGGGCCGCGTCGTCCTGGACAACACAAAGCCCGCCCAGGAACGTGTTCTGAAAAAGACCACCTGTTTCCTCCTCACAGACGCCATGAAAGACGTCCTGACCAGAGGCACAGGTTCAGCAGCCTACTTTGACACCACTGCTGTCGCCGGCAAGACCGGTACGACAGAGGACAGCAATGATGTCTGGTTCTCCGGCTATACGCCCAACTACACAGCCACCGTCTGGGCAGGTTATGACAACAACACCAAGCTCAGCAAAGAAGAAGAATCCCTCGCAATGATCATCTGGAAGCAGGTCATGTCCCGCATCGACGCCAACCAGAAGTCTTCCGATTTCAAAAAGCCTGACGGGCTCACCACTGCTGTTGTATGCAGAGACACCGGACTTCTCGCAGTCGACGGCTACTGCGACCACGCCTACACAGAGTATTTTGTAAAGGGTACCGTCCCCAGCTCCTACTGCCCGACCGGTCTGAAGAAAAAACAGAAGGCCGAGGATAAGAAGAAGAAGGAAGCGGAACAGAAGAAGAAAGAACAGGAAAAAGAGACCAACGTCTCTCCCGGCAAAAAGCTGGATGGTGTTAACCGCTGATTCAGGACTCTGAGATATTCAAAAAGCACTTACAGATCCTCAATAAAACAAAAAACGGAACGGAGGAGAAGGCTTTGCGCCCTCTCATCCGTTCCGTATTTTTTGCGCGGTTTTTTGTCCGGCTCGCAGGACCCGCGGGCAGATCCTGCCCCTGCTGCTTCCTGCTGCCGCTGTCTCCCGGATCCAGGATCTTCAGGTATCAGTGCCGGTGCGCTGCCTGTTTCTGTCTTTGTGTCTGACATAGAAAAAGCCTGCGGCCCCGCACATCAGCATCACTGCGCCGGCATAACGCAGCACATCCGGATATAAGGAATCTGTACCTGCGATTTCCAGTGCTCCCTTCAGGAAGCTGGAGACTGTCACTGCCGCGATCCCGAAGCGGTAGATGTCCTTCATGACCTCTCCTGCTCCGTTTTGGTCAGTGGCGGTATCCCGGAAGGGAAAAATCTCCGCTACGGTCAAAGCAGCGGGGACCGCCCCCAGGACCAGGGGCCATAGGGCCAGCCAGCTCATCCAGAATGAGCGTATTCCGTGTGAAAAATGTCCGTAAATCACGGACACCAGCAGGCAGAAGGCGGTAATCGCCAGATAGCGAACCAGAATCTTCCTGCCTGTACTCTTCTCTTCCTGCATCTTTTCCGATCCCCTTTAATACTGCGGTCAATAGCCGATGTAGACGATATCGCTGATCGTGCGCTCTGCGATCACGTCTCCATAGGTAGTAGGTTTATTGAGGACCTTTCCGTTAAACCAGATCGTGGAGGATCCTCCCCCGTCGAGGTTATATGCAATCTCGCAGCCCTGCTGCTGCATAAATTCCGCGAGTTCAAACAGGGACAGACCCCTGCTCTCCTGTGTTCTGCCGTCCGAGACCACCATCAGATAATGGAGAGGTTCCAGAATCCCTATGGCAGTGCGCGGATTGGTGATCTGTGCGCGCTCCACCTCTTCTCCCGCAAAGACCTGGACTTCCCCGTGATTGACCAGGGCAGGCCCGAAAGAAAAGATTTCCCTTGCGCCGCTGTCTGCCAGTTCCTGTGCCGTCGCATCGGCCTCATTGACGATCTCAAAGGATCCGTCCTCCCTGATCACCAGGTCCTCACCATAGGGATAGCGGGTGTTGGAAGAGTCCCTGTAGAGATATCCGCCCCGCATGACATATCCCTTTTCCCGAAAGCCATAGTAATCACCGTTGATCGCAAAAACCGCCCCGTTGCGCTCCGCGATCCCTGAAGGGACTTCCGCCAGATTCCGCCCGAAGGAATCTCCCGCCAGACCGGTTTTCAAAAGGGAAGGATCCTGCAGCTGTACATCTGCAATATAGACGGTGGTCACACCGACGCGCTCCGTCCGGATCTGTATGCTGATCGTCCCGTCATCATAGCTGTTTTCCGTGATGACAGGATCATATTTTGCCCCCAGGATCCCTTTTTCCCGAAAGATCCGGACTATATTTCTCGGGATCACAAATGTGTCCAGCAGCACGAACAGGGAGTAAAGGACGAGAAATACCGCATAGATGATCCGGATCCTCCCGGTTCCTCTCCGGGTTTTTCTGTGTTTTGTGTCTCTCATAATATGACTACCGTTTCCGGGGCGAACCGAATACCCATCGTTTCTGAACATGATAATTGACTACGAAAAGCGTCACGTCCGCGACGGCCTTTCCAAGAGCCGCCGGCATCCCCGCATAGGAGAAAGCTGATACGAGCCCTGCGTTGCAGAGCATATTTCCTCCGAACAGGAGCAGGTATCGCACAGCCTCCCTGCCCGCATGTCCCCTGCTCTGAAAGCTCCAGCGGCGGTTGAGCTCGAAATTGAACAGTCCCGAGCCGATCCTGGCAGCTGCCGCAGCGGCACCTGCCGCCCTGGCCGCAGTCCCCGCCGCCTTGGCTGCAGCACCGGCTGCACCGGCTGTTCCTGATTTTCCTGATGTGAAAGCAGATACTCCGAACAGCTTGAGGAGAATGAGAAACAGGGCCCAGTCAACAGCAGCGCTGCCGGCTGCAGAGACCGCGTACCGAAGAGGCTTTTTATAAATCAGCATGGAATCGCGGACCGGGCGGAAATGAGAGGTCCTGTTCCCCTCTTCATACACGGTCTCTATGGGGATCTGGATCAGATCTGCATTCCTGACAGCCTCTGTGAGGAAGTTCATTTCATACTCGTATCTGTCTCCCTCTGTCTCGAGGGAAAGGGGCAGAAGCGCCGCAGGAATGCCCCTGAGGCCGGTCTGTGTATCCCCGCAGGAGGTTCCCGTCGAAAGGCGGAAAAAGGCAGCTGTGATCCTGTTGCCCAGCATGCTGCGTGCAGGAACATCCTTTCCGGAAAAGTCACGCACGCCTAGCACCAGGACAGGCCTCACGGCACCGCCCCGGGCATTATGGTCCAGAACAGCCCGGGCCACTCTCAGGATGTCCTTGGGGAGATGCTGTCCGTCAGCGTCCGCGGTCACGACATGGACATCCGAGCCAAAACGCTCCATGGCCTCCTGAATGCCCGTCCTGATGGCGGCTCCCTTGCCCCGGTTGACTTCATGATGGACGACACGGCAGCCCATTGCCTCGGCGGCATCGAAGAGTGGTCTGTACTCTTCCTGCCCTCCGTCATCCACGATAATAATACCGTCGATCTCTGCCGTCTCTTCAGAAACCGGTTTTTCTGTATTTTTCTTTGTTTTATCTTCTTTCTCCCGGCCGGGCCCGGCGGCAGATCTGCCCGAAAACCCGCTGAGGGATTCCAAGAGCTTGAGCATTTTCTCTTCCGGTTTGTATGCCGGAATGAGAACAACGATTTTTGCCATTTCTGTCCTCCGCTGTCGAATGCCGGCCCATGTCCGGGGCCTGCATTGACTTTTATAAAAAATCCCGCAGATCGTTCTTTACCTGCATATTTTTCTGTCCGAACTCAGCAGCTGCGCGCATGACTGCGCAGAACACCGGACTTTTTCCGGGCTGAAAACAGCTGCAGCTTCACTTACGAATTATACTCCATGAGGGAGCCGGTCAGAAGCAAAAACACAGGTTTTCCACAAAATGATTACAGGAAATACGCAAAAATGCCCGGAGAGGACAAAAAACTCCGGACAGCCGTTACAGACTCTCCGGAGTGTGATGATCGTAGCGAGGGGGGGACTTGAAC
>DGRU01000135.1:6170-6483 GCA_002390025.1 Lachnospiraceae bacterium UBA4380 | reverse complement strand
CGGCGGCGGCATGGCCTACACCTTCGCAAAGGCAAAAGGCTATGAGATCGGCAAGTCTCTCGTAGACGAGACCAAGGTTGACTACTGCGCAGACATGATCAAGAAGGCAGAAGAGCTGGGCAAGAGCCTGCTTCTTCCCGTTGACGCAGTCATCACTTCCGAGTTCCCGAACCCCATCGATGCCGAGATCGCTGTTGAGACTGTTGATATCGACAAGATCCCTGCCGACAAGATGGGCATGGATATCGGCCCCAAGACCATCGAGCTCTTCGCAAATGCCGTCAAGACCGCCAAGACTGTTGTCTGGAACGGA
>DGRU01000135.1:5025-6100 GCA_002390025.1 Lachnospiraceae bacterium UBA4380 | reverse complement strand
GACCTATGGGCGTCTTCGAGAACCCGATCCTGTCCAAGGGCACAAAGGCAGTCGCACAGGCTATGGCTGACACCGATGCAACCACCATCATCGGCGGCGGCGACAGCGCAGCTGCAGCAAACCAGATGGGCTTCCATGACAAGATGAGCCACATCTCCACCGGCGGCGGTGCTTCCCTTGAGTTCCTTGAGGGCAAGGCTCTTCCCGGCGTAGTCGCAGCGAATGACAAATAAGTCCGTCTGCGGACCGGCCTCCATGGCGGCCGGCACAGATGATTGAAAAATCAGCAAAAGGGTGCTTCAGGCATGACAGGAGAGTGCTTCTCCTGTCATGCTGATGCATATACAAGGTGTGATCCGGGGGACCATTCACACCGGGGAGTGCCCGGATCCGGGCAGCTCTCAGTAAACTGTTAATTTACAGATGAATAATTTAGGAGAAGAGAAAATGGCAAGAAGGAAAATCGTAGCCGGTAACTGGAAAATGAACAAGACTCCCTCTGAGGCAAAGGCGCTTGTCGAGCTCCTTGCTCCCCTGGTAAAGAATGATGACGTTGATGTCGTTTACTGCGTACCTGCAGTCGACATCGTTCCCGTTGTTGAGGCTGTCAAGGGCTCCAATGTTGCTGTAGGCGCAGAGAATATCTCTGACAAGGACAGCGGCGCATTTACCGGCGAGATCTCCGGCGCAATGCTCAAAGATGCAGGCGTCAAGTACGTCATCATCGGCCACTCTGAGAGAAGAGATTACTACAAAGAGGATGATGCTTTCCTGAACAGAAAAGTCCTCAAGGCTTTCGAGTATGGTCTCATCCCGATCCTTTGCTGCGGCGAGTCCCTTGAGCAGCGCGAAGCAAACGTGACCATCGACTGGATCCGTCTGCAGCTCAAGAGCGATCTGATCGGCGTTACTGCTGAGCAGGCTGCTTCCATGGTTATCGCTTATGAGCCTATCTGGGCTATCGGCACAGGCAAGGTCGCTACCACAGAGCAGGCACAGGAAGTCTGCCATGCGATCCGCGAGCTCATCGCTGAGATCTATGATGCTGACACAGCTGAGAAGATCCGCATCCAGT
>DGRU01000135.1:0-4972 GCA_002390025.1 Lachnospiraceae bacterium UBA4380 | reverse complement strand
CCAGTACGGCGGCTCTGTCAACGGCGCATCCGCTCCCGAGCTCTTCGCTCAGCCCGACATCGACGGCGGCCTGATCGGCGGCGCTTCCCTGAAGGAAGACTTCGGAAAGATCGTCAACTACAAGTAATTCTCTCATGCGCGGATGGGAAAGGGCAGTGACGGATCATTGATCCCGACGCCATCCCGGAGCGCACGGCTAAGTGACTGGATCAGCATCCTCTTATGGAACAGGATACAGTGATTGAATTGCCAGGCCCGCGGCCTGCAGCCTCAAGCTGCAGGTCTGCGGGCTTTTCGTCTGCGTAGATTCTGACGGGAGAGAGACCCGCTGCAGGTTTCGGGACCCGTCAGATCAAGCGTCAGACCAAGCGGCACAAATTCTTTTTGTCAAATCGGCAAATCTAATGTATGATGGATTCCGAACAAAAAGTTGATTTCCGGGGGCAGTGTATGATTCGAGACAGGGGAATTGAAGAGATCTATGACGGACATTTCTATGCGCCTGACGATATGGTCCCGGTGGGCTGTTCGGACTGCGAAGGCTGTTCTGCCTGCTGCAGGAACACCGGGGACTCCATCATCCTGGATCCCTTTGACTTGTTCCTGCTCTCTAAAGGAACAGGGAAAACCTTCACGGAGATGATAGAAAAGGAGCTTGAGATCAGGCAGGTGGACGGCCTGATCCTGCCCAATCTGATGCAGCACCATGAAAAGGAAGGACCGGAGGAGAAGGATCTGCTGTCCGGCGACCGCTGCCCTTTTCTCTCCCCGGCCGGCCGATGTTCGATTCATCCCTACCGACCCGGAATGTGCCGTCTCTATCCCATGGGGCGCTATTATACAGACAGGGGATTTCATTATATCCTGCAGAAGGACGAGTGCACGGACCGCAGGAAAACGCCTGTCCTGCTCAGAGACTGGCTGGGATACGATGACCTCCCCCGCTATGAGGCCTATATTCAGGACTGGCACGATTTTAAGAAGCTGGCCGAAAACGCCATGTACCGCCTGACTGACAGGAGCCGCAGGTCGGTCGGACTTTATATACTGAAAATTTTCTTTGTCCATCCCTACCTGACGGACCGGGACTTTTATCCCCAGTACGGGGTCCGCATGGATGTCTGCCGGCAGGAACTTGATGAGATCCTGACGCCGCCGTCCGCAGACTGAGAACATGCTCATGTATTATTTTTTGATCCTGGATGATTGTGCCGTCAGACCGCCCGGACATCTTGATATATGAGAAACCGGAAGACCGGAAGACCGGCAGACAGGCAGCAGGCAGGACTTCAACTGAAGATACACGGAAGGATTCAATGCAGAAAAATGTGATCGTGATCGGGGCGGGCGCCGCCGGTCTGATGGCCGCGGCAGCGGCGGCAGAGCAGGGCAGCAAAGTGACTGTCCTTGAGAAAAATGAAAAAGCCGGAAAGAAGATTTATATCACCGGAAAGGGACGCTGCAACCTGACAAATGACTGCGCGACAGAGGAATTTTTCGGATATGTCGCCAGAAACCACAAGTTTCTCTACAGTGCCGTCTACGGATTTGACCATGAGATGGTAAAGGATTTCTTTGAAAAAAACGGCTGTCCGGTCAAAGTAGAACGGGGCGGACGTGTTTTTCCCGTCTCCGACCATGCATCCGATGTGACCGCAGCCCTGCTGCGCCGCCTGCAGAAATCGGGTGTCCGGATCATGTATCATACGACTGTTTCCGCCATCCTCACGCAGGCGCCGTCTTGGGAAAAGGGTCCGGCAGATGCCGGCAGTGGTCCGGCGCAGGAAACAGAAACAGCTGTCAGCAAAAAGAAAAAGGGCCGCCTGACACAGTCGGGCATGGTCCGCGGGGTTCGCCTGCAGAACGGTCAGGAGCTGCCCGCTGATGCCGTCATTGTGTGTACGGGCGGTCTGTCCTATCCCTCCACAGGCTCCGACGGGAGCGGGCTCAAAATGGCCCGTCAGCTGGGGCTTGAGGTGACGCCTACAGCTCCCTCCCTTGTCCCCTTCGAGACCCGGGAGATCTGGTGCAGAGACCTGCAGGGCCTTGCCCTCAAAAACGTATCGGTGAGCATCTTTCCCAATGAAGATGACACGGGTGAGGAAGGGGGCGCTGCCGAAGTGGAGACACCGGACGGCGCACAAGGCAGAAAGAAAAAGAAGAGCAGATCCAAAAAACCTGTTTACCAGGCTTTCGGAGAGCTCCTCTTTACACATTTTGGATTGAGCGGCCCTATTATCCTGACTGCGTCCTGCTATTGTGACTTTTCGAAATATCCCGGAGGCTTCAGGCTTTACCTGAACCTGAAACCGGCCCTGTCGCAGGAACAGCTGGAGGAGCGCCTTCACAGAGAATTTGAAAAAGCCCCTGACCGCCATCTTCCCGGGGCAGTCCGCCCCCTCTTTCCCGCCCGCCTGGCGGAAGTCGTGACACAGCTGTCCGGGCTGGATCCTCAGCGCAGAGCAGCCTCTTTTACAGAGGCCGAGATCAGAGCCCTGGCCGTCCTCATTCAGGCCCTGCCGGTCACTGTCACCGGTACGCGCGGATACAGCGAGGCCATCATTACCCGGGGCGGTATCAGCGTCAGGGAATTTGACCCCTCCACCATGGAATCCCGCCGCATCCGCGGCCTCTTCGCCGCAGGAGAAGTCCTGGATGTGGATGCCCAGACCGGAGGCTTCAATCTGCAGATCGCCTGGTCTACAGGCCGCCTGGCAGGTCTGAATGCGGGAGCAGAGACGGGCTCGGATACATAATCGGGTTTGGATACATAATTAAGAAACAGCAGGAGGAAATGATATGACAAATATTGCGATCGACGGACCGGCCGGCGCCGGCAAGAGCACTATTGCGAAAAAGGTGTCGAAAGAGCTGTCCTTCATCTATGTGGACACAGGCGCCATGTACAGGGCCATGGCTCTCTACCTGCACAGAAACGGCATCCCGGCGGATGACGCGGAGAAAATTGCCGCTGCCTGCGGCGGAGCCGAGATCTCCATAGAATACAGGGACGGTGAGCAGGTCGTCCTGCTTGGCGGCGAAAATGTCAATCCCTACCTCCGCACCAGTGAAGTGAGCGCCATGGCTTCCAAGAGCAGCGCCGTTCCCCAGGTGCGCACCCGCCTGGTCCAGCTGCAGCAGGAACTGGCCGCGGCGCAGAACGTCGTCATGGACGGACGGGATATCGGCACAGTCGTCCTCCCGAATGCACAGGTCAAGATCTATCTCACAGCCAGTGTGGAAGTCCGCGCCAGGCGCCGTTTCCTTGAGATGCAGGAAAAGGGCGAGAACGCTGATTTTGACAGGATCGCTGCCGATATCGCCGAGCGCGACCACAGAGACATGACCCGCGAGGTCTCCCCTCTCAGGCAGGCGGATGACGCAGTGCTCGTGGACACATCCGACATGACCATTGATCAGGTCACGCAGCGCATTCTGGAGATTGTGAGAGACAGAACCGGTCTGAACTGAGTAAATACAGCAGCACCTGACTGCGCAGGCATTTTCAGGCCGCGCAGGTTATTTTGGAATGTGCAGGTTCTTTCAGGCTGCGCAGGTGTTTTCGGACTTCACAGGTATTGTCAGTATGCACAGGCTGTTTCGGACTGCGCAGGCACTTTCAGGCTGCGCAGGCACCTTAATGGGAGAGCATCGTTTTTACATTTTTATCAGAAACTGCAGGGATCTCAGTGATCAGCAGAGAAAGGAGCCCTGTTTTGGCTAAACCGGAAATCATCCTCGCAAAGAGCGCGGGATTCTGCTTCGGCGTGGAGCGCGCCGTCAACAAGGTCTATGAGGAGGCCGCGGCCGGAGGAGAGATCTATACCTACGGACCGATCATTCACAACAAGGAGGTTGTGGCGGATCTCGAGGCAAGGGGCGTCCATGTGGTGGAGAGCTCTGACGAACTTAAGGCCCTGCAGGGCGGAACGGTCATCATCCGCTCCCACGGAGTGTCCAGGGACACGGACAGGCTGATCCGGGAGTCTGCACACAAGTGCATTGACGCCACATGTCCCTTCGTCAAGCGCATTCACCGCACAGTGGAAGCGGAGAGCGCCGCTGGCAAAAAAATCGTTATCGTGGGAAACCCGGTCCATCCCGAGGTGATCGGCATCATGGGATGGTCCTCTACGCCGGTGACAGTGATCCAGACGGCGGAAGAGGCCCGGAATTTTTCCGTCACTGCCGAAAAAGAGGTCTGCGTAGTTGCCCAGACCACTTTTAACGCAAATAAATTTCAAGATATTGTTGCTATTTTGAAAGAAAAAAGCTACAATGTAATTTGTGTGAATACTATCTGTAATGCCACGCACGAGCGGCAGTCGGAGGCAAAGGCGATTGCAGCCAAAGCGGACATTATGATAGTGATCGGGGATCAGAGCAGCTCCAATTCTGCAAAGCTTTTCGAGATCTGCAGGAAGGAATGCCCGGATACCCATTTCATACAGACGTGGAACGACTTACATCTTACTCTGACTGGTGCAGAAAAGGTGATAGGCATTACCGCGGGGGCTTCGACCCCAAAGAATATCATTGAGGAGGTTTATAACCATGTCAGAGCAGACCTTTGAACAAATGTTGGACGAATCGTTCAAGACGATTCATACCGGTGAGGTAGTCGAGGGACAGATCATCGATGTCAAACCCGATGAGGCGATCCTGAATATCGGCGCGAAGTCCGATGGTATCCTTACCAGGAATGAATACACGAATGATCATTCTGTTGATCTCACAGAAGTCCTGCACGTAGGCGACAAACTTGAAGTTAAGATCCTGAAAGTGAATGACGGAGACGGCCAGGTTGTCCTTTCCTACAAGCGCCTTGCAGCAGACCGCGGCAACAAGCGCATCGAGGAAGCGTACAACAATAAGGAAGTCCTCACGGCCAAGGTTACCCAGGTCCTTTCCGGCGGCCTGAGTGTTGTCGTTGAGGAAGTCAGGGTTTTCATCCCTGCAAGCCTTGTTTCCG
>DGRU01000020.1:2925-13279 GCA_002390025.1 Lachnospiraceae bacterium UBA4380 | reverse complement strand
GCGTCCAGACCGAGGCTGTGACCAGTTCCATGAGCGAAGCCTTCGGCATCAATCCCCTGATCTCGGTCATCATCATCGGTATCACCTGCATCGTGACCATCTGGGGCGGACTCAAGCGGATCTCCGACGTCATGTCCCGTGCCGTGCCCATCATGGCAGTCCTCTACATCATCATGGGACTGGGCGTTCTGATCCTGAATTTCCAGCATATCCCCGCTGTCGTCGCCCTGATCTTCAGGAGCGCCTTCAGCCCCACAGCTGCCGTCGGCGGCTTTGCGGGAGCCACTGTCCGTGACGCCATCCAGTACGGCGTCGCCCGCGGCATCTACTCCAACGATGCAGGCACAGGCTACGGCATGATCGCCCACGCCTCCGCCCAGACCGACCACCCGGTCCGCCAGTCCCTCTGGGGATGGGGCGAAGTCTTCATCGATACCTTTATCATCTGCTCCATCACAGCCTTCACCATCATTATGACAGGCTCCTACACCACCAGTGACGCGACCAGCGGCGCCCTGACGACCGTGGCCTTCACCAACGCCTACGGCGCCATCGGCGGAAAGCTCACCGCAATCGCCATCGCAGTCTTCGCCTGGACGACTATCATCGGCATGTATTACACTTGCGAGAAATCCGTCAACTACGCCTTCGGCGACACCGAGAGAAACCGGAAGATGATGCCCATCTACATGATCTACTACATGCTTCCCTGCGTCATCTTCTACAACATCGAGGCAGACGCCCTCTGGGCATTCACCGATATTCTTTCCGCCCTTTACGTACTGATCACAGTCTTCATCATTGCCGCAAAACACAAGGAGATCTTCTGCCTCTTCGACGACTTCTGGAAGCGTTACCTGCCCGAAAAAGAAGCCGGCAAGAATCCCCCTTATGTGACCTTTGACTGCAAGAGCCAGAATGACGAAAGGTAATGAGTCACGAGGGACGGTTCTGCCTGACTCATATGTGAGCCGGCGGGATTGACCAGAATCAACAATCAATATCAGAGGCGGTCCCCCATGCTCCGTAAGAATCCAGCCCGGATTCCTGCGCGGCATCGGGAACCGCCCCTTTTTTCGTCTCAGATATTTCTTACCCATTCCCGCGTTTATTCCGGGGACCAGTTCTCCTGCAGCTTTTCGATCTTCAAATAGCCCGGGACCTTTACAGCCACCTGATATTTATCCTCATAGACGATCTCACCCGGCGTATTGGTATAAACAAGGAAGTAGGGATGATGATATCTTTCCAGCAGCCACAGTGCGGGCCGTATCATTTTCATCATCTCTTCCGAATTCTCGGTTTTAAAGAAGCATACGACTTTTTCCTGGTTTTTGCACGGAGGAGGCCAGGGAAGATTCTCCGCAAACCATGCGTCGATCTCCCTGTACAGATCTGCATCCTCACCATCCATCACTTGGTCCTGGATCAGCTGCCAGCACATGCTGAAAACACCCTTGGCATACATGGTATTCTCAGCCAGTTCCAATCCCTGGATGCGGACATATTTATAGTTCACTTTCATGATCTGCCTCCGTTATTTCATCCAACCATTTCACTGCTATGTTACTTTTCAGTTCCCTCCGGACGAGGAACAGATTCGGTTGCATCACCAAACAGCTTCCGGACACCATACAGTTCCCTCTGGACAAGGGAGAGATACCTGTTTTCGTGACCTTCCAGACCCGCTCGCGAGTCTTGCGAAATGAAGCGGTTTTCCCTTTTTCAAGTGTATCCTAAGTCGTCCGGAGTCACGGGTATTGTGCGATCAAAAATAAAACATTTATTGGTATTGTAATATACATAAATCAGAAAATACAGGTATGAATCATATTGTCTGAAAAATGTCTGAAATAATACTGCCGGGATGATTACATCATATCCGGGTATATTTTTTTTTCGATTTCGTATATGATAGATACGCATCGCTTAAAAGCCCGCCGCCTCATGACTGTAAAAAAAGACGAGAATGCGTCGGCTGAGTCTTCAACCTCATTCACATAAAACACGGAAAGTCCAAAATGAATACAAAACTCAAAGAAAAGGGAACAGGGCCTTTACCCGGAGCCCTGATTCCTGTTCTCTCCGCACTGCTTACATTCTTCATTTACTCCATTATCTGCAAAGGCCTGCAGATATATCCTTTTTCTAAAGAAGGGCCCAACACCCTTGTGTGGGCTGACGCCTTCTTCCAGTATCTGGACTTTTTTGGCTGGTATAAAGACATCCTGGCGGGAAAGCAATCGCTCTGGTATACCTTCAGCAGTTCTCTCGGACAAAATTCCGTCGGTATTTTCAGTTATTATCTGGCATCTCCCTTCAATCTGCTTCTCTTTTTCTTTCCCAAGACGAAATTGCAGGTCTTTTTCAATATCGTCATAGGGCTGAAAATGTCCGCATGTTCCTCCACCATGGCCATATATCTGCAGGAGCGGGTCAGGAAACTCCAGCCCTGCTTTGTTCTGATCCTCTCACTTTGCTGCGGTCTTATGCAGTACAACTTCTCGCAGTCCAGCAACCTGATGTGGATCGATGGTGTCTATATGCTCCCTCTCATTCTGCTGGGAGTACACCGGCTGGTCGACCGCGGGGATACTGTCTATCTCAGTATTACAGTTTCCCTGTCCATCCTCTTCTGCTGGTATACGGGCGGCATCAACTGTCTGGCAGCCGCCATGTATTACCCGGTCGAGTGCTGTATGAAAAACTACAGAAAAAGCAGGCAGTCTGCCCTCTCACAGTTTGTCCGCAGCTCTCTGCTCTTTATCGCAGCTATGCTCACAGGCCTGGCGATCAGCGCATTCCTGTTTCTGCCGACTGTGTTTGCAATGCGCACAGGGCGGGGCAGCGCTCTGGACTGGGCTCTGATCAAAAACGAACTGCTGGGCAACCCTCTCTCGGTTATCAGCGGCTATACCCCCGGAGAGATCAGCACACAGGGATACGCCGCGCTCTATTGCGGAAGTCTTCCACTATTGGGAAGCCTGGGGTATTTTTCGCTCCGCGGACGACGGGTCAGAGAAAAGACTGCCTTCTTGCTGCTTCTTTTCGTCTCAATAATCTCTCTCTATTGGCGTCCTCTCTTCATGGTTTTCTCGCTTCTGAAAGAAGCCGGCAGCTACTGGTACCGATACTCCTATGTGGCAGAAACCTTCCTCATCATTACATCCGCACAGTTTCTGCAGGACAGAAAAGAAATCCACCGGATTCCCTTTGCTGTCACCGCCGCAGCATACCTGATCCTGGCTGTATTTGCGGATCATGCCGTTCCCCATGCAGACGTCACCCTGTTCCGTCTGGGACTTCTGCTCGCAGCTGCAGCCTGCATCCTGCTCATCGCAGCTGCCGCGCGTCCCGGTTCGGTCATTTTCATCCTTCTTTTTATTCTGTCCACAACAGAATTGTCGGTCAGCGGTTTTCATGTGGCGTCAAATTATCTTCGTGACGACGCACTGGCGTGTGAGGAATACAACGGCAGGCAGGAACAGCTGGTGAACGCCGTCAAAAGTGAAGAGGATGGTTTTTACAGGATCTGTCAGAACATGACCAGAAGCATGAACTACCATTGGACGACCGCCAATCTGAATGAGAGCATGAGCTTCGGCTATATGGCAGTTGAAAACTACACTTCCTGCCCCCAGAACACTCAGATGGACATGTTGGACCGCTTTGGTTATCCCGTCTATTCTGACAGGATCCTGCCCAAGAGCACTTTTCTGCAGCCGGTGGATTCCCTGCTGGGAGTGCGGTATCTCCTGTCTCCCTACCAAGTCCGCGGCGCTGAACAAGTCGGACCGTCAGAACCCCTGAACGGGAAACTCATCTACAGGAATGATCATGCCCTCCCGCTGGCATTCCGGAGCGCCCTGGCCTCCGACAGTCCTTTCCTGTCAGCCCCTCACCAGGAAGCAGGCAGCAAGCCCGATCATGCTGAAGACGAAGATGCTGAGGCGCCATTCGAATACTGGAACAGCGTATACCGCGCCCTGACGGGTTCGGACCGGACCATTATGAAAGAGCTCGAATTTACCAGGGATAAGACTGAAGGAGAGATTTTGTATACGATCAATGTCCCTGCAGGAAATTACGCCGTATACGGAAACATCACCCACCGCAAGGAAGCCAAAGCTTATCTTGACCTGAATGGACGCTTCAAAATCCCTTATTCCCGATGGCAGGCGGTCCAGGTCTTCCACATTCCTTCCGATGCCGACGAGCAGACTGTGACCGTAGGATACAAGGCCAAATCCCTTCACAGAATCACTGATGCGGAGTTCTTCGGTCTCAACCTTGACGCCTTCCGGGAAGTCACAGACCAGCTCCGGCAGGGCTCACAGGCTTCGATCTCCCTGGGTAAGGGGAAAGTCTCGATCGATGTCGAAGGCAGGGCAGGGGAGATACTGTTTACTTCCATTCCATATGATGATGGATGGGCAATAAAAATGAACGGGGATAAAATAACCCCCGTTCTCTTTGAAAACTGTCTGATCTGCATTCCCCTGAAGGATGGCGAAAACCAGATTCAAATGGTCTATACAGCACCCGGGCTTACCGCCGGAATCATTCTCAGCCTACTCGGCCTCTGTGCGCTTGCGGCATCCGCCGCCCTGGAAAAAGGCACATTCAGCAGGAAAAAACCGAACCGAACTCATTCCGGCTCTCCCGGGAAAAAGCGTCTCTCACTAAAATGAGTCAGGCAGAACCGTCCCTCGTGACTCATCAGAAGCCAAGGAAGTCGTTGACCAGGATGACGTGGATGCGGCCGGGGTGTTTGGAGTAGCGTGTGATCAGAAACTGGCAGCAGATGGTATCGGGTGTTTTGCAGTTCATGCAGGATCCTGTCTTTGTGCAGGGTGTATTGAGGCCGAAACGCTGGGCATTGATGGGGGCGGCGACATTGCGGGCACGCTTGAGGGCGCCGTCCACATCGTCGCAGATCTTGTTCATTCCAACGATAAAAAGGACATGCCTGGGGCCCTGGGCGATTGCAGAGACGCGGTTGGCATTGCCGTCAATATTTACGATCACGCCGTCCTCGGTCATGGCATTGGCGCTGGCCAGGAAAAAGTCCGCGTCATAGGCAGCCAGCATGGCTGCGCGCTTGTCCTCCATCTTATCGCGGTCGATGAAGTTGTAATTGCCCTCTGCCAGCGCTGCAGGCAGACCGATCTCATGTGCGCTCATGGCTCCGCCCATGGTGACTGTGCTGCCCTCGGGGATCAGGGAGAGGGCGATCTTGAGCGCCTCTTCCTTATCGGCGGCGTAGTATCCGCTCATCTGACGGGACTCAAGTCCCTTGATGACCTTCTTCGAAAGCAGTTCATAGCGTTTTGTAATATTCTCGTTCATAGTTTCTCACCTTTCTTTCAAACCTGCCGCCATCAGAAGCGGCCGCAATACAGTCTATGGAGTTCCTGTGCGCCTGAAGTAAAACCTCCGGCTTCTATCTGCTATTCCTGCAGAACATTCAGCATCTGCGCAGGATTATCCGCCGCCTTGATCTTGTCAAACCCTTTGATGATAATGCCGTTCTCATCGATCAGATAGGTAGTGCGCAGAACACCCATGGAAACCTTTCCGTAGTTCTTCTTTTCTTTCCAGACATCATATGCCTGGATCACTTCCTTGTTCACATCAGACAAGAGTGTAAAGGGAAGCCCGTGCTTTTCCTCAAACCGCTTGTGGGAGGCCACAGAATCCTTGCTCACACCGAGGACAACCGCCCCCTTTTCCCGGAACTGCGGATACAGCTCTCCAAAAGCACATGCCTGTTTCGTGCACCCTGCTGTCATATCCTTGGGATAAAAATACAGGATCACTTTCTGCCCCAGATAATCGGACAGGGAATGCATCTGACCGTTTTGATCCGGCAGTGTAAAATCAGGGGCTTTTATTCCAATTTCCAGCATAATATTATCTCCTGAGATTATAATCAATCACCCCTTACGGGGATGTTATTCCATAATTGTTCGTCCTGATCCGTATAGCTCAATCCGTTTTTTTCAACTTTATTGTATTATATTTCCCGCAAATCCACAACGCAGGCTATGGCCCTCTCAGAGTTCTCCGGAGTCTTCCGGGCATTACAAGTTACAGGCATCCTGTTGGTTTTTTACTTTATTAACAGATACGTTTTCTCATGGTAAAATGAATGTGATCGAATTCTTTTTACATGGATATTATGAGATTCTCAGGGGAGGTATCATCATGTCAAAGAAACTTGGAAATCTGGTCAAAGAAGCGCGCACCGCAAAAGGACTGACACAGGCAGCTCTTGCAGACAAGGTAGGCGGGATCACCGCCTCTGATGTGGGCAAAATTGAACGTGGTGAAAAAGAGCCCGCACAGGATATCCTCAAAAAAATGGCAAAGGAACTGGGCGTGACACAGAAATCACTCCTGGACGCTGCAGCCGGTGCCAAATCATCTTCCTCCTCAAAAACCTCCGGCAGCGCGAAAACCGGCGCTAAGAAAAAGACTTCCTCTGCGTCCTCCTCATCGAAGACACTTACCCTTACGACAACGGAGAAAAAACTGGTCGAGCTATACCGCAAGGCCGACAGCAGTACAAAGAAGGCTGCCATGAACCTGCTCAAGGGAGAGGGGAACGCCCTGGAGCTCTTCGGGACCCTGCTGACCGGAAAAAACGATGTCTCTTCCATGGCGGGAGACCTTCTGGGATCCCTCTTGTCCGGCAAAGGCAGCGGCACAAGCAAAGGTCCTGTGATACCCGAAGAAAAAAGTGACGAAAACAGCCAGGATAACCGGAGCAGCTGATCAAACTTAAGACATAAAAAACCCGAACTCAAAAACACAGAAAAACGCAGAAGATAAGCACCAACTTACAGACCGCTTATCCTCTGCGTTTTTTAATATATTTACACATTACAAGGATCGACACAGCAACCCCTGCGCATTCTTTTATCGCTCTAGCTGACCTTCATCTCCTGCAGGAATGCCCTTACAGCCTCTGTCACCTGATCCAGGTGCAGGTCATAGCAGTGTGTATCTCCGGGAATGGGAACAAGCTTTGCATTGGCGTATTTGGCCGCCGCTTCTTCAGAATAATGGTAAGGAACGGATTCGTCACCGGTTCCGTGAACAATAAGGACAGGACCATTATAGCGTGCAATCGCAAGATCCACATCGATCAGCTGCGCGACGCGGATATAGTTTTCACGAAGGGTCAGGGACTTTCCGGCATCCAGCTCTGCCGGGATATGGTCAAGGTCAAAAGGTACACCCAGAATCTCACCCTTCCTGGCGATTTCCGGAATCATGGAAGCTGGGGACAGGGGCAGGATAGCTTTCAGCCTGTCTCTCTCCATGGCTCCTGCCAGCATGGTCAGAAGGCCTCCCTGAGAGTGACCGCACAGGTAAAGATCCGAAACAAAATCGAGAGTTCGTGCATAGTCAATCACGGTCAGGATATTGCTGATCCACTTCATGAGAGTGTGATTGCCAAACTCTCCGCCGGACATGCCGTGGCCGTACATCTCCGCCCTCAGAACGGCGAATCCCTCTTCATTGGCCGTGCGCTGTACAGCACGTATGTGAGTCTCCTCCATGTCGCCCGTGAAGCCGTGGACCAGAATCATCAGAGGCATTTTGTCAGTTTCCTCAGTGACCTCTGTCTCTGCAAAAGCGGTTCCGCTGTTGTCATCACAGTCATCCTGCGGGAAATCCAGTTTCAAGTGAATCTGTATTCCATCATCCGGGATAAAAAACTCTCTGCTCTCTCTCATCCATCCATTTCCTTTGGAATCTCTGCTGTTCTCAAGGACCGTTTTACAGATGCAGCACGCGCTCGCGGATCTCCTGGGTGCGGCCCTGGTTCCAGAACTGGGTGCCGATGTAGCCGCAGGTGCGGCGGGCGACGCTCATACGGGACTGATCGCGGTTTCCGCAGACAGGGCACTCCCAGACCAGCTTGCCGGCATCGTCCTCGACGACCATGATCTCACCGTCATAGCCGCAGCACTCACAGTAGTCGCTCTTGGTGTTGAGCTCGGCGTACATAATGTTGTCGTAGATATATTTCATCACAGCCAGAACAGCGGGAATGTTGTTCTGCATGTTGGGAACCTCTACATAGCTGATGGCGCCGCCGGGGGAGAGTTTCTGGAAATCCGCCTCGAATTTCAGCTTGTGGAAGGCGTCGATCTCCTCGGTCACATGTACATGGTAGCTGTTGGTGATGTAGTTCTTGTCTGTGACACCCTTGATGATGCCGAAGCGCTTCTGCAGGCACTTGGCAAACTTGTAGGTCGTGGACTCCATGGGTGTGCCGTAGACGGAGTAGCTGATGCGCTCCGCAGCCCGCCACTCGGCGCACTTGTCGTTCAGGCGCTGCATGACCCTGAGGCTGAACTCCCGTCCCTCGTCAGAAGTGTGGGACTTGCCGGTCATGCGCACACACATCTCATAGAGACCTGCGTAACCCAGGCTGATCGTGCTGTAGTTGTCATAAAGCAGACGGTCGATCTTCTCGCCTTTTTTCAGGCGGGCTATGGCGCCGTACTGCCAGAGGATGGGTGCGACGTCCGAGACAGTTCCCAGCAGTCTCTCATGGCGGCAGCGCAGGGCACGGTGGCAGAGCTCCAGGCGCTCTTCCAGGATCTCCCAGAACTTGTCCATATCTCCGTAAGAGGAGCAGGCGACGTCGACAAGGTTGATGGTGACGACGCCCTGATTGAAGCGTCCGTAGTATTTGTGCTCTCCGTTCTCACCAAGGCCGACGGTGTCGGGGGTAAGGAAGGACCGGCATCCCATGCAGGGATAGACATCGCCGTTTTTGTACTCCCTCATCACCTTGGCGGAGATGTAGTCGGGGACCATGCGCTTGGCGGTGCACTTGGCAGCCAGCTCGGTCAGGCCGTAATATCTGGAGCCGGGGACGATATTGTCCTCATCCAGCACATAGATGAGCTTGGGGAAGGCGGGTGTGATCCAGATGCCCTTCTCATTCTTGACGCCCTGCATGCGCTGGATCAAGACCTCTTTGATCAGCATGGCCAGGTCGTCGCGGGTGCGGCCTGCAGGGACCTCATCCAGGTACATGTACATGGTGACAAAGGGAGCCTGGCCGTTGCAGGTCATCAGAGTGATGAGCTGATACTGGATGGTCTGGATTCCGCTCTTGATCTCCTCTGCCAGACGGAACTCGACAACCTTGTCGATGATCTCGTCGACCATGGGCTCGCCGCAGGCTTCCCTCTCTTCGACAACCTGCTTGCGGATCTTCTTACGGCTCACATCGACGAAAGGAGCCAGATGTGCCAGGGAGAAGGACTGGCCGCCGTACTGGTTGGAGGCAACCTGAGCGACGATCTGCGTCGTCACATTGCAGGCGGTGTAGAAGCTGTGGGGCTTCTCGATCAAGGTCTCGCTGATGACGGTGCCGTTCTGCAGCATATCCTCGAGATTGATGAGGTCGCAGTTGTGTTCCTTCTGAGCGTAATAATCAGAATCGTGGAAATGGATGATGCCCTCTTCGTGAGCCTTTACGATGTCGGCGGGAAGAAGGACGCGGCGTGTCAGGTCCTTGGAGACCTCGCCGGCCATATAGTCGCGCTGTGTGGAATTGATGACAGGGTTCTTGTTGGAATTCTCCTGTTTGACCTCCTCATTGATCTGCTCGATCAGGGCGAGGATGCCGTTGTCAGTCGTGTTGGACTTGCGGGAGAGCTCGCGGCGGAAACGATAGCGGACATATTTCTGCGCCACTTCATAACCGCGCATCTCCATGATGCCTGTCTCGACCATATCCTGAATATCCTCAACGTTCACGGCATGTGTGGACTGCTGTACTTCCCTGGCGATCTTCTCCGCCACCGCGATGATCTGATATTCGTTGAGCTGGTGGATCGGCTCCACTTCTTTGTTGGCCTTGCTGATCGCATTGACGATCTTGGAGAGATCGAAAGTGACCTCCTGTCCGTCTCTCTTGATGATATTTGTGGTGACCACAACACCTGAATACTCTGCCATGTCTTCTCTTCCTCCCTGTTCTTCCATGTCCTTGTATGATCTGCCGCGGTACCTGGCCCTGCGGACCATTCGGCGGCTTCTTGTCATTCCCTTTCCGCCGGGGTTTCCCGGGATGATCGGCCCGAAAACTGCGGAACATGTTCTATCCTGTATTTTTATATGGGCAAATGCATGAAAAAAGCACCAAATATAGTGCATTGATGCCTTCCTCTGTCCACATATTGTACCGATAATTATAATACTACAGAATCCCTCTCTTGAAAAGTAGAAAAAGGCAGACAGCTGACAATCTATTTTCAGCAGATTGCTGAAGGGGCTTTTACGGGCAGATGATCCGTAAGGCCGGCGGGGATGTGACCGCTGC
>DGRU01000020.1:0-2807 GCA_002390025.1 Lachnospiraceae bacterium UBA4380 | reverse complement strand
GGGGATGTGACCGCTGCCGTGAAGCGCCGGACGGCCAGCCGGCAGGTAACTTCGCCCGGGCGGGCAGATCTGCAGGACCTGCCCGCGGGTATTGCGCAATGGAGAATTACTTGCAATACTGTAGGAGAAAAAGCATTTTCAGGAGGAGGAGCATATGAAGCTGGTATCAATCCTGGGGGATTCGGTGAGCACCTTCCAGGGATATAATCCGCGCGGCTATTCTGTTTTTTATGACGCATCCATGCAGAGGGTAAACGGACTGAGCAGCGTGTCCGATACATGGTGGGACAGGGTGATCAGGAGCATGAATGCCCGCCTGTGCGTGAACAATTCCTATTCCGGGAGCAGGGTCACAGGGGATTGTTTTCCCTCGGCTGCATGTGAAGAGCGGCTGCAGAACCTGGGAACAAAGGAGGCACAGCCCGATTATATTCTGATCTATGCAGGATTTAACGATTTTGCGGGCGGGGCCGAGCTGATCTCCAGTCTGGACACCTACGGTTTCGAGGATTCCTATGATCAGGTGCTCAGGACCATCAGGCAGACCTGCCCTTCTGCCAGAACAGTCTGCGCCACGCTCATGCGCACGAGGGTCAAAGGGGATCCTGGCTGGAAGTTTCCGGAGTACTGGGCAGGCATCGGCCTGGAGGACTACAATAATGTGATCAGATGGACAGTGCAGGAAAACCACTGCGATCTGGCCGACCTGGCCCGGACCGGTGTGCGGTATGAGACTCTTGACGGGGCTCACCCGACAGCAAAGGGGCACCTTGAAATTGCAGAAAGCTGGATCAAATGCATGACCGATCTGGGAATTCTCTAAAAACAGCACTGTATAAGCACTATCTGTCTGTATGTCTCTTATACGACAGGATGTGATTATACAGTGCCTTTTGTTAATATATCATTATATAATTAATATTATTACGATTATTCAAAAACTTTTTTCCGCTTATCTGAAAACTGCTGCCCTCCTTTCCCTGCAGGTGGCGCACCCGTACAGCGCATATTGTCTGTACCGCAGTCTGCAGAGAAAGAACTTAAAGAAAGAGCAGTGAAAAAACAGTGAAAGAGCAGTGAAAAAACCGAGAAAGAACAGAGAAAGAACAGAGAAAGAATCAGTCATGTGAACAGCAAAAAGGAGGGGTCTGCAATGAGTAAAAGCTTCAGCGCAAAAGTAATGTCAGAAGTGCTTGAACTGTTTTCCATGTTTATGGATAAAAACAATGACAAGCTAATCGAAAATGCCCTTCAAAGGGGTGAAAAACCCAGTCCCCCGTCGGTCATCCCCAAAACAAGATACGAGGATACTCCCAACGGCAGGGTGTTTCATGCCAATGAAGACAGCAAATCCGGGATCACGGTCTTTTATCTGCACGGCGGCGCATATTTTATGGATTTCACCCTGCGTCACTGGAAGCTGATGGATACAATGATCCGGAAAGCTGATGTGGAGCTGATCGCGCCGGCCTACCGCTGCCTTCCGTTTGCGACCTGGCGGGAAACTTTTGATCTCCTTGTTCCGCTGTACAGGGATTACTGCCAGGTAAACTTTGTCAGTCCTCTTCTTCGTTTCCGCCGATCCCGTAATACAGCAGTTCGTTATATCGGGCATTGGCCTCTTCTGCCTCTTTCTTCCGGATCCAGCGCTCCCGGTCGCTCATGATCGCCAGCATCTCATCGACGATCTCCTCAGCTGACCGGGGCTTTGCAGAATGAAGATAGGCAGTCATGCGCCGCATAGTCTTTTCCGAGCCGAGATTTTTGGCGATGGCTTTGCCCAGTTCCTCCGGGTACCCCATCCGGACTACTGTCTCGATCAGCTCACGATAGGCGGCTTTCCACGATTCCGGGGCGCTCATATGATGATCCCCTCGAGGTGGTCGCACTCATGCTGAATGATCTGCGCCGTCCACCCGGAGTATTTCTGCCGGTGCTTTTTCCAGCTTCCGTCCATGTACTCCACCTCGATATTCTGATACCGCGTCGTCCTGCGGACACCGGTCAGTGACAGGCATCCCTCCTCCGTCTCATAAGGTGTATCTTTTTTCACAATGACCGGATTGTACATCACGACATTCATGATCCCCATGTTCACGATAATGATCCTTTTTCTCACTCCGATCATGTTGCCCGCCATGCCGACACAGCGGTCCTGATTGTGCCGCAGGGTATCCATGAGATCCTGTCCGACAGACAGGTCCTGTTTCGAGGCCGGCTCAGATTTCTGACCGAGGAAGAATACATCTTTTACTATTGGCCTGATCATTTTTCAACATCCTGTTTTTCAAACTTTTTTATCACAGCTGCAGGTTCTTGAAACCCTTTGATTTAATCTTACTTAGAATATGCCTCTTAAGCAAGTTTAAACGTTTGTGTGTCGCATACATAAACGATAAACCGTTACAGCAGCTGCGGCTGTTCGGGTGCTGAAGAATCGACGAAAATACGATAAACTATAGATTAGTAAACTGGCGGTTTCTGCAGGGCTTGCAGGTCCCGTCCGCGGTTTTTTCACAGGAGATATCTGCCCGCTGATGTGCTCCGGCATTGGAGGAGAGAGCATGAAACTGATCGACACTTTTCCCACAAATGAATACAAGGGCCTTCAGTACCGGGTCGGCCGGGTGCTGCCGTTCGGCGCCAGTCTTGTCGAGGACAACGTCGTCAATTTCAGTATTTTTTCCAAGGAGGCGGTCTCCTGCACTCTGGTGCTCTACCGCCGCGGTGAAGAGGAGCCCTTTGCGGAAATACCGTTTCCTGAGGAATTCCGGATCGGCAATGTCTATAAAGCGGAGCAGCAGAGT
>DGRU01000146.1:2873-9538 GCA_002390025.1 Lachnospiraceae bacterium UBA4380 | reverse complement strand
ATCAGGTTCTTCTTGCGGCCGTTCAGATAGAGATATCCGTCCTCATCCATGTAGCCCAGGTCACCGGTGCGGAGCCAGCCGTCCTCGGTCAGGGCTTCCGCGGTCAGTTCGGGATCATTGATGTAACCCATCATGACAGAGGGGCTCTTGACCTGGATCTCGCCGTCCACAAAGCGGATCTGGCAGCCGCGGACAGGCCTGCCGACGGAGGCGATCTTGTCCATGTTGCCGTAATCAGGCGCGGAGATCTTGGGCGCGCACTCGCTCATGCCATAGCCCTGGCCGGTGACAACGCCCAGCTGGTCCAGATTTCTGGCCAGCGTCTCGGAGAGGTAACCGCCGCCGCTGACGATCTTGTGCAGGCGGGAGCCCATGATCTGGGACTTGAGATACTCAAGGTCCTGCTCAGGGTGCTTTTTGGCTGCAATGGCCACGCGGTTGATCAGCATCTTGGCCATCATGGGCACGATGCGCAGCATAGTGGGCTGGAAGAGATCGATGTAGTAGAGGAACTTGGTCACATCGTCGCACAGGCACAGGGTGCTGCCGTAGCGCAGGTTGAGCAGCAGGTCGCCGCTGATGCAGAATACGTGATGAATAGGGAGGACGCTCAGGCAGGTCTCCCTGGCATCGTCGGAACTGAACAGGTTGTCCAGCAGGTTGTTGTGGGAGAGCATGACGCCCTTGCCGTGGCCTGTTGTGCCGGATGTGAAGATGACCAGGGCGCATTCTGCGGGGTCTACAGTATATTCGAATGTCGCTACTCTGTACTCTCTGTGGATCTGGGGAGCTGAAAAATGCTGCTTGCGCTGCTGAAGGCAGATGACTTCCTTCACACCCTCACAGGCCTCCATCAGATACTCGACATCGCTCAGATATTCATAATCGAAAAAGATAATGTCTGCTTCCGCCCGGTTGAGGTTCTCAATAAAGCCCTCTTTGCTGAGCTGCACGTCCAGGGGAATCGCAACACTGCCGGCGGCAGCGACACCCATCAGCACTGTGAGATATTCATAGCTGCACTTGCCGATGATAGCGACATGGAGCTTTTTGCCCAGCTCTCCGCTCTTGTTCATGGTCCAGTGGGCAACTGCACGGGTATCCATGGCGAAGGTACGGTAACCCTTCTCGTAGACGATCCCGTCCTTCTCATAGCGGATGAATACCTGGTTCTCATAATCAACTGCTGCTGTCTCGAGCAGGTCGCCAAGTGTGTGGATGTTTTCTTTTGTGATCATTTTTTTATTTCAATCCTTTCTCCACTTTTTCGCATTACGAATTAAACGGGTAAAAAAATATTCTTTTCTGTTGTCATGGCAGCGGTCGTATTTTATACAACTCCACTCTCTGACAAGCTCCTATTATTTTTTCGTATTGCGAACTAATCGGATAAAAAAATTTTCCCTCTCCCTGCAATGCAGGATTTCTGCGGTAAAACCGGGTCTTCGGGAAACACTTCTTCAAAGACAACTGTTATCGATCAGTGTCCGTTCAAACTGCGTGGTTCGTGTTTTCGTTGTACGTATACAGTATACATGAGATATTATACTTCGCAATACGAATTGTATACAGACTTTTCGGTCGAAAAATCGATTCTTTGTGCAGATATGCACAAAAAACAGCCTTCCCGAGTCAAAATCCGTCAAAGTCAGTCGTGGTCTGTCATCATCTGTCAAATCCGGCACACCTCTCCGACATCCTGCTCCGCTCGGCGGTGCACGGATCGTCCCATAGAAAAACGCAGGCCTTCCCTTTTACAGGTCCGCCTGCGTTCTTTCTGCCTCTGACAGTTCATTTACCCTGACCGTCTTACTCATGACTCTGAAATACCGGCTGACTCATGTCTCAAGTCATGAAAAGCGCCGGTCGATCAGATCGATCGAATTTTACATCTCATCAAAATATCGGTTCATTTTTTTCAGGAGTTCAATCAGCTTGACCGTGTCGTACAAGCCCAGCGCCTGATAGAGGCCGCTGTACTGTGCGCGCACTTTCTCTCTGCGCTCGGTCACATCCCGAATACCTTTGGGCGTGATCCTGACCAGCACTCTGCGTCTGTCCTCGGGATCCGGTTCGCGGCGGATCATGCCTTTTTTCTCAAGGGTCTTCAGAATATCTGTCATGCGGCCCGGCACCAGGGACAGCTTTTCCGCCAGTTCACTGGGATGGAGTTCCTCCTCGTTGTGCAAAAGGCAGGTCAGTACGGCATTCTCTCCCCGCAGGCTCTCCAGAATGATCGCATTCTTTTTATTCCCGATAATCTCAAAAAGAACATTGTACAGCTGTTCTCCGTAATTGGTCTCTTCATTATTCCCCATCTGTGCCAACCTCTGATTCCCTTGTGCAGCATTTCCTTCCCTGCTGCCCTTTCATCCTCACATGATCCCGTCTTCCGTGCAAATTTTTGCCTATTTTATACAGATTTCCCGCAATTTGCAACATTTTTCTCCGGGGCATTGTGAAGCCTCACACGACTGAAGTCACAAGAATGCGCCGGCTGGTCTTTCACGGCTTTTTTCAAAACTTTTTCATGAGCCTTTTACTTTTTCAGGACTTTTTTCAGGGGCCTTTTTCAGGGAGACAGAAAGTACACCCTGCTCTCAGCCAATAAATTACAGTTTTTCGAAGTGTTGTGGCTTCGGTCGGGACGCGTTCCGCCATGCCGACAGGTTCGCAAACGCAAGGCGTTTGCGAACCTGTCGCGGCATTCGCCGTATGTGTCCGAAAAATCCTTCATCCGCTTGCGAGCGAGCTCGCAGCGTCTGCAGTTTTTTTCGTCCACGCATGGCTCATTGCTTACGCGCATATTCAAGGCACAGCATAGTCAGGTCATCGAATGGCTCCGCGTCACCGACAAACACATCAACAACGCTCTTCATGCCGGAGAGGATGTCCCGGGGGCCGAGATCGGCATTGGCGTTCAGGGCTTCGATCATCCTGCTGGTTCCGAACATTTCTGCGCCCGCATTGGCGGCCTCGGGAAGTCCGTCGGTGTATAAAAAGAGCTTATCCCCTTTCTGCAGCTGCAGCTCATATTCCCTGTAGCGCATTCCTTCCATTCCGCCGATCACAAAGCTGTGGGGATCCCTGTACAGACTGAAGCGCCCTTCTTTCATAACGGCCGGGTACTCGTGGCCGGCATTTGCCGCCCTGATCTTTCCTGTGCTGATTTCCAGGATTCCCATCCAGACAGTTACAAACATCTCCATTTTATTGTTGGCACAGATCACGTCGTTTGTCATTGCAAGGATCTCTCCGACCGATTGTCCCATCAAGGCATTGTTTTTCAAAATCGTCTTTGAAACCATCATGAACAGAGCGCCCGGCACGCCCTTGCCGCTCACATCCGCCATCACCAGCGCCAGATGGTCTTCGTCAATCAGGAAAAAGTCGTAGAAATCTCCGCCGACATCCCTTGCCGGCGTCATGGACGCGAACAGATCAAACTCTTTCTTTTCGGGGAAGGCAGGAAAGACTCCGGGGAGCGTGCCCTTCTGGATCTTGGCAGCCAGGTCCAGTTCGGTACTGATCCGCTCTTTTTCCGCTGTCATGTTCCGGAGACTTTCCGTGCTCTCCACGATCCTGATCTGCATGGATCGGATTTCCCGGCTGAGGTCTCCAAGTTCATTTTCCGCCCGGATCTCGACCCTGCTGACCTTATCTGCGCAATAGGTTCCGTCCTCTCCGGGCTCGAACTGCTTGGCGGACCGGGCGAGCGCGATGATCGGCTTCGTCACATAGCGCTGCAGCAGCCAGACACTGACAATAGATGCTGCCGCCGTCAGGAGCAGCAGATACAGGATGCTCCTCAGCAGTAGCATTCTCAATTCCTCTATCGGCCCTGTCTGATCATACAGCATCCAGAGACGGCCTTCGCAGCCGTCCAGGTCGAAGACCACACAGCGCATGAGCATAGAACGCGATCCAAAGTCTGTCAGAACGGGGGACTGGTAGTCGGCCGGCGGCTCATCGAAAAAGGCCACTTCTCTGCCGAATTCTTCAAGCCTACTGAACCCGCCCTCTTTTTTCTCGTTATAGGAAACCCGGTATACGACCCCGTCCTTCAGAATTTCCGCGCAGGCAAGATCCAGATCAATAGATTCCATGACTTCTTTAACGGAGAGATCGAAGGCAATGGTGTCTAATAACAAGCTTTCCCGGCCGTTTTGGGGATCATCGGAAGTGAAGGAAGGCGTCTGCTCCAGCCAGTCCACAAAATAATCGTTCTCTGTATTCATGGAATCCCAGGCATTGCGCATTTCCTCCGTGTCGAAAAGACCTGCGAAATATTCAAGGTAGGGGGTAAAGGAATCCTCCTCGACCTCAAGTTCTGCCAGCCTTCGCTGGAATGGTTCCAGAATTGCTTTATGGTAGTTGTTGATGCTGATCACCACCACCAGCAGCGAAACACTCAGGGTGAGCAGTATGATCAGAATATTTACCTGGACCGCCAGCGACAGGCGGCGGTGTTTTTGAGCGGGAGCGTTTTTCATTGTCAATGCCTCTGTATTCACGACTCTTTTCCAGGATGGTTTTTCGTAGAGAGTCTATATAATCCTCTTGGTGTTTCCTGTCTTTTCATCTGTATCTTTTCATGTATTCGTAAAAAACCATTTTCATTTTATCACTAAACAATTATGGCGAAAAGATTTCACAACAGACTCAGCAGCATGATGGCAGAGGGATCAACGCAGAGCGCACGGGGAAGGCTTTCGGAAAAATCGTGGCTTCGTATATCTTTGGGGACTTTCCACCAGATCTTATTCTGCAGGACGATGTACCACTCAAAGGGAAGTTCTGTCAGAACGGGGGCTTTCATAGGAATGCGGTTTTCGGCGTTTTCTCCTGCGCAGGGGAAAAAGTCGTGGGCGCGAATGCCGGCATGGGTGATATCATCTGTGACTTCCTCCTGCGTCGTCAGCTCCAGATTGTCCCAGTCAAGGGCACAGATGCGGTGGGGTCCCAGCGGACGGATGCGGGATATATTTTTACAGCCTGTCAGGCGGGCGGCTTCCACGGTTTTCGGATGGTCAAAAATCTCCTTTGTCGGTCCGCCGGCGATCACGCTGCCCTCATGCATGAGCAGCAGATGGTCGCAGAGCTGGTAGGCCTCGTCGCGGTCGTGGGTGACCAGAATCGAGAGGCCTTCGAACTCCTGAAGGACCTGTTTCATCTCCAGGCGCAGTTTTTCCTTCAGGAAATAGTCCATGGCGGAAAAGGGTTCATCAAGGAGCAGGGCTTCGGGACGATAGGCTATGATGCGGGCCAGGGCAGCTCGCTGCTGCTGTCCGCCGGAGAGCTCTGCCGGACGGCGCTTCTCAAGCCCTTCCAGCTGGAAGGCGCGCACCATTTCCTGCGCGCGCTTTTGCCGCTCCTCTTTGCTGCCGCGCACGCCGGCCATGATGTTCTGCTCCACCGTCATCGTCGGAAACAGGGCATAATTCTGGAAAAGATATCCCACACGGCGCTCCTGGGGTCGGAGATTGACCTTTTGGGAAGAATCAAAAAGATCCCGGCCGCCGAGTCTGATCAGGCCTCGGTCCGGGGTCTCTATTCCCGCAATGCTGCGCAGTGTCATACTCTTTCCGCAGCCGGAGGCACCCAGGATCCCGATCCTGGATGCATCCCCTTCATGATGAACATGGAGATGGAAATCCTCCAGCTTTTTTTCAAAATCCAGTATCAGTTGCATTTTCTTCTCCCACACTCAAATACTGTGCCCTTCTGTTTTAAAAGGTCCCCGTCTTTCTAAAAGATTCCCGTCTCTTTTTAGGATTCCCGTCTCCTGGCTACCATCTCTTCTTGTCAGATCGGAGGGCCTTTCCCGAGATCAGATTCATCAGGAAAATAAAGAAAAACGCGATCAGGATCACAATGATCGTCCAGATGCCGGCGGTGAGGTAGTCGCCGTCCTGAATGACCATGGCGATCCTCTGGGAGACCGTCGCTGTCTTGCCGGGGATGTTTCCGGCCAGCATACTGGTCGCTCCATACTCACCCAGTGCGCGGGCAAACGTCAGGATCGTGCCCGAGGCAATGCCAGGACCTGCGGTCGGAATGACGACCGTCCAGAAAATGCGCATCTCCGACATTCCCAGCGTGCGGCCGGCATAGACCAGGTTGGGATCGATCTGCTCAAAGGCGGCGCGGGCGTTTCTGTACATGAGGGGGAAGGCAATGACTGTGGCCGCCACGATGCAGCCCAGCCAGGTCTGTACGACCTTTATGCTGAAATTCTCGTACAGCAGTATGCCGAGCGGCCGCCTTCTGCTGAAAAGAAGCAGCAGGAAAAAGCCGGCAACTGTCGGCGGCAGGACCATGGGCAGGGTCAGAATGCCGTCGATGACTGCCCTGACCCGGCCGGATGCCTTCAGCACCTTGCGCGCCGCGAAGATTCCAAGAAAAAAGGAAATAAAGGTCGCGACAATGCCTGTCTTGATCGATATATAAAGCGGACTCCAGTCCAGCTTTGCCAGAATCTGAAGAATATCCTGCATGATCCTTCTCCTGTCGGAAACGATTGTAATCTCCGCTGTGCAGATTTTTCCGCTGTGCGGCTTTTCTTTCTGCACCTGCAGTACAGTTCTTTCCGGAGTATTGAGTATTGTCAGTCGTCGATGCCCACCATGACGGACGTCGCCTTGATGACCGCCAAGGCCTCGTCG
>DGRU01000146.1:0-2750 GCA_002390025.1 Lachnospiraceae bacterium UBA4380 | reverse complement strand
ATGTTTCCTCCGAGTACTTCCATTTTAACTATAGAGTTGACGGCACCTTTGTCAATCCCCTTTACCGTGCCCGGAAACTGATTCCGCGCGCTCAGAGGAAGGTGCGTTCCTTTTCCTACCATCACTTCTGTCGCCTTGATGACCGCGTATGCCTTTTTGCCCGGTTCCAGGCCGAGTTCATGAATGGCGTTCATGGAAATCGTCGCGCTGACGGGTGTGCCGTTCACATCAATCGTGACGATTCCGTTTACAGCTCCCTCTGCGATTTTGACTACTTGGCCGGGCAGCTGGTTTCTTGCACTGAGTTTCATTCTATTCCTCCATATTTAGATTTGGTGACATGGCGGGTGCCTGAAAGCATGTGTAGTGATTCTTTAATGTATAAACATTCTTTACTGAAGGCCGGCGGCAAATCTTTACGGAAGGTTTGCGGCAATTCTTCAGTAAAGGTCGGCAGCATATCTTTACTGAAGGTTGGTGTCAAAATAGTAGGAATCAAAAATTGCCTTTGCGGTATCGGAGGTGATAAAGGATACAAAGTCTGCCGCTGCGGCTTTCTGTGAGTCAGTTGCCTCGTCATTGACCACCTGGCATACGGGATAGATCACGTTGCCGGTCAGGTCATAGCTGACGGTCTCAAGAACATCGATCTGGTCTTCGTAGCCGTATGTGTCGGAGTAGTAGGTCGTACCCACTTCGCAGGAGCCCTCCGCGACTGCAGTCAGGACCTGGGAGACGTTGCCCTGCTCGGAGATTTCAACACCACCCAGGGCATCGGAGACTTCCGCCGTCGTGTATACGGATGCGTCCTCCACTTGGGGAAGGATTCCGAGATTCATCAGGGCTGTACGGGTATATCTGCCGACCGGCACGGAGCCGTCCGCCATGGCGATGCTGGAGGCTTTCCCGAGTGTCTCCAGGCCGGTCACTGCGCTCTCGGTATCTTTGCGCTTGATCACGACGACCTGATTGTTGACGACATCCGCGCGGGTGCCTTCCACGATCAGTCCGTCTTCTTCCAAGGTATTCATCTGCTTCTGGGCGGCGGAGAAAAAGACGTCACAGGTGTAGCCTTCTTCAATCTGTGTGAGCAGCTTTCCGGAAGAATCGGCATTATAGACGATCTTAACATTGGGGTGCCCTTCATTATATTTGGCTGCAACTTCCTGCATGCAGGTGTTCAGGGAGGCTGCAATGAAAACCTGCAGCTCCACTTCCTCTGCCTCTGCTGCCGGAGCAGTTTCTTCTGCCGCAGTCTCCGTCGCTGCCGCATCGCTCTGAGCCTCTTCTGCCCCGGTTTCTTCTTCCTTTGTCTGCGCCTCTTCGGTCACTTCCTCTGTTTTCTCCTCTGTGGCAGCAGGAGCTGAAGAGCCGCTTCCGCACCCTGCTATGAGTGAACAGGCCATTACGGCTGCAAACAATGCTGCAAGAACCTTCTTTTTCATTTTTTTCCTCCTGTTGTTTAGAAATTAAGCAATAGTGTCTTTATTTCGTTCGGTATTGAAAAACTGAACGCTTTTGTAAAAACGGGAACACCTGCTGCTGTGCAGGATTCAGGTGTTCCGTAAATACAGACTTATAAAAATATCGATAAAGATATTCGCCATTTCGACAGGCTTGCGGCATTCGCCTTCACCAGCAATTCGACATCTCCGGCATTCGCCATGTCGGCATGCTCGCGAACTTCACCTGATTCATCGTGTCGATGGGTTCGCGAACTTCGTTCGCTCACTGTCTGGCACAGTCAGATACACTTCCGCGGAGAATGCGGAGGCCGTGGTCGAGGGCATGGAGAATGAATTCCAGGCTCTCGTGGACAGCTTTGGGGCTGCCGGGAAGGTTGATGATAAGGGTTCCTTTGCGGATGACGGACACGCCGCGGCTGAGCATGGCGCGGTCAGTGATCTGGGCCGAGCGCATACGGATATATTCGGCGATTCCGGGGGCGTTGCGGTCGGCGACTGCCATGGTTGCCTCGGGTGTCTGGTCACGCAGGGAGAATCCGGTCCCTCCGCTGGTCAGGATGAGGTCCACCTGGCGCTGGTCCGCAAGACGCATAAGCTGCGCCTTGAGCAGGGCGGGCTCATCGGGAATGATCATGGTCTCTACGACCTCGTATCCTGCTTCCTCCAGCATCTTTACTGCCGTGGGGCCGCTCTTGTCCTCCCGCTCTCCCTTTGCCCCCTTGTCGCTGAGGGTAATAACAGCAGCGGTAAAGGGCCGTTCGGGATCAGGCAGCTCTGCGGTAATCTCATCGCCGGGGCGGATGATTCCTTCCTCCAGGACTTCCGCAAAAACGCCTTCTCTTGGCATGATGCAGTCGCCCACGCGGTTGCGGATGGCGCAGCCCTGATGGCACTCCTTGCCGATCTGCGTCATCCGGAGCACGACCGTGCCGCTGCGGATGATCGTTCCGACGGGAAGATTTTTGAAATCAACGCCCTCTACAAGAAGGTTCTCGCCGAAGTCTCCGTCCACGACCTGTGCGCCGCGGGCGTTGAATTCCTCTACCTTGTCATAGGACAGGATACTTACCTGACGATGCCACTTGCCGGCATGGGCGTCATCTTTAATTCCGAAGTTTTTGATAAAAATACCTTGGCTGACCGGTCGTTTTTCCGTTCCCTTTGCAGGGCTGGTGCAGACTGCGCGGACAATGCCGTTCATATGGTTTTCCTGTGCCATGTTATTTTTCTCCTGTCACGGCAGGTCGCCGCGATGTGTTGATTGAAACAAAAGGAAACAAAAGG
>DGRU01000042.1 GCA_002390025.1 Lachnospiraceae bacterium UBA4380 | reverse complement strand
CATTCTCACCCCCTAAGCGAAGGCATGAACTAAGGCATGAATTAAGGCATGAATTAAGGGGCTGTTGATCAGCTGAATGAACTTCACTCACATGAACTTCTCATTCAGCTGGTCAACAGCCCCTGTAGGCTATACCAAGGCTATACTATCTAAATCTAAGTACTGACTAAATCTAAGTACTGAAAACCCTGTGCGATCAGGATCAGGCCTTGCCGGAAAGGTACTCGTCAATTCCCTTGGCAGCTGCTTTTCCTGCGCCCATGGCAAGGATAACAGTTGCAGCGCCGGTGACAGCGTCGCCGCCCGCGAAGACGCCTTCCTTGGAAGTCTGTCCATTGTCTTCTTTTGCAACGATGCACTTGCGGCGGTTGATGTCCAGGCCCTTGGTCGTGGAAGCGATCAGGGGGTTGGGGGATGTGCCCAGGGACATGATGACCGCGTCGCACTCGATGTAGAACTCGGAGCCGGGGATCTCAACGGGGCTGCGTCTGCCGGAGGCATCGGGCTCGCCCAGTTCCATGCGCAGGCAGGTGATTCCCTTGACCCAGCCCTTCTCGTCGGCGTGGATCTCAACGGGGTTGGTCAGAAGGTTGAAAATGATGCCTTCTTCCTTGGCGTGGAGAACTTCCTCACGTCTTGCGGGGAGCTCTTCCTCACTTCTGCGGTAGACGATGTGGGTCTCGGCGCCCAGGCGCAGAGCGGTCCTGGCTGCGTCCATTGCGACGTTGCCGCCGCCGACGATGACAGCCTTTTTGGGCTTCATGATCGGGGTCCTGGAGTCGTCGCTGAAAGCCTTCATCAGGTTGCTCCTGGTCAGGTATTCGTTGGCGGAGAAGACACCCATGGCCTGCTCGCCGGGGATGTGCATGAACTTGGGAAGGCCGGCGCCGGAGCCGATGAAGACGGCGTCAAAGCCTTCTTCTTTCATCAGGGCGTCGACAGTGGTGGACTTGCCGATGACGCAGTCGGTCTCGATCTTGACACCGAGTGCCTTGACGTTCTCGATCTCCTTCTCGACAACCGCATCCTTGGGGAGACGGAACTCGGGGATACCGTAGACCAGAACGCCGCCTGCCTTGTGCAGAGCTTCGAAAATAGTGACATCATAACCCATACGGGCCAGGTCGCCTGCGCAGGTAAGTCCGGACGGGCCGGAACCGATGATGGCAACCTTTTTGCCCTTGGGGGCTGCATCGGTGGAGGGCTTGATGCCCATCTCGCGTGCAGTGTCGGCGACATAGCGCTCGAGCTTGCCGATGGAGACGGCTTCGCCCTTGATGCCGCGCACGCAGACGCCTTCACACTGGGATTCCTGAGGACATACACGTCCGCAGACAGCGGGAAGTGCGGAGGAAAGGCTGATCACATCGTAGGCGCCCTTCACGTCGCTTTCTTTTACCTTCTGGATAAATCCGGGGATGTCGATGGAAACAGGGCAACCCTGGACACAGCGGGGATTTTTGCAGTTCAGGCATCTTGCCGCTTCGGCTTCCGCCTCTTCTTTATTGTATCCCAGACATACTTCTTTAAAGTTAGTGGCACGGACTTTGGGATCCTGCTCACGGACCGGGACTTTAACCATCATATTTGCTGCCATAGTCTTTTTCCTTCCTTGTATATTCGAGAGCTCTTCCTGAATCCATGGATCAGCCGCAGTTGCCGCAGCCGCCGTGATGGGTGTCGCCTTCCTTCGCGCGAAGGAACAGACGTCCCTCTTCTGTTGCATACATGCGGGAACGCTGCATAGCCTGATCGAAATCTACGAGGTGGCCGTCAAACTCGGGACCGTCCACACATGCAAACTGGACCTTGTCGCCGACCATCAGACGGCAGGCGCCGCACATGCCAGTTCCGTCGACCATGATAGGGTTCATGCTGACGACGGTCTCGATGCCCAGCTTCTTGGTCAGGAGACATACGAACTTCATCATGATCATGGGGCCGATGGCGACGACGCGGTCAAAACGCATACCGTCGTCGTACAGCTTCTGAAGGGCAACTGTTACATTGCCATTGATGCCGTAGGAACCGTCATCCGTGCAGATGTGCAGGTTGGAGACAGCGCGCATCTCATCCTCGAGGATGATGATGTCTTTTGTCTTAGCACCCTGGATGCAGTCCACAGTCACGCCGTTATCGTGGAGCCACTTGAGCTGGCAGTAGACAGGAGCTGTTCCGACACCGCCCGCGATGAAGCAGATCTTCATTTTCTTGAGTTCTTCGATGGGAAGTTCTGTGAGATCGGAAGGTTTTCCCAGAGGGCCTACGATATCGTGGAAGCAGTCGCCTTCATTGAGCTGAGACATTCTCTGTGTCTCTCCGCCGACCACCTGGAATACGATCTGTACTGTGCCGTCTGCCGGGTTATAATCGCAGATTGTAAGCGGCACTCTCTCTCCCTCATCATCTACACGAACGATCAGGAACTGGCCGGGAAGCGCATTCTTCGCGATCCTGGGAGCCTCCACGTCCATCAGAAAGATGTTCGGAGCAAGATTTTCTTTTTTAAGAATCCTGAACATGTTTTCCTCCTACTCTGAATACATTTTTATATCTTGAAGATATCCGGTTCCGATCCAAAACTCCGGTTAAAAGAAGTTCTGTAAAAATATTATCATATCCATACTTCCGCATTGTGCAGATTCGGGCAAAGTATGTGCCATCTCACTGACACAGCCCACCTTCTTTCCAATCAGTAAAAGCAATCAGTAAAACAATCGAAAACTGAAAAGAAAAAATCCGAATTCCTGCTTGTGCTCATCGGCGAATCATATCTCATTTTTGTCCTGAAGAACAACATGACCACAAAGGGAAAGAGAACATGTATACAATAATACCATATTGTGACAGACTCAATCCAAAAAATCAACAAAAAGTTGTCTTTCTTCGTTATTTATGCCGGATTTATTCCGGTGAATAACACTTTTTTCATCCTTTTTATACCGGCACAGGCATATGGCACAGATATTCGACACCAGCAGATATTCTGAAACTCCTATCCGCACGGATGGGGACTGCCCTGAGAGCAGCCCCCATCCTGCGTAAAAGACCCACGCAATAGTCTTGCATGTTGATGTTCAATGCGCCCTGTCTCTAGCCGTTTTCATTCTCCAGAAATGCCTCAAACTCAGGCATGGTCATGAGGACCTGTCTGGCCCGGGTACTGCTCTCTTCGCTGACGACACCCGCTTCCGCAAGCTGGTCCATGATGCGGGCCGCGCGGTTGAAGCCGATCTTGAAGACACGCTGCAGGAGTCCGATGGAGGCCTTGTTCTTTTCAATGATGAATCGTCCCGCTTCGGCAAAATGCTCATCACGGCCGGGGTCCGCCTTTACTTCTCCGGAAGTCATGGCGGATATGCCGTTGGCAGCGATATCGTCGATCTGGCGGTCGATCTCCTGATCGTGGGTCTCCGCAGTATTGTTCTTTTTGATATAATCCACAACCCTGGTCACTTCATCATCGGAGACAAAGGCGCCCTGGATGCGGGCGGGCTTCTGGTAATTCTGCGGGTAGAACAGCATGTCGCCCCGGCCGATCAGCTTCTCGGCGCCGGCCATGTCCAGGATCGTCCTGGAGTCCACCTGGCTGGAGACCGCAAAGGCAATGCGGCTGGGCATATTTGCCTTGATCAGTCCCGTGATGACATCCACGGAGGGACGCTGTGTGGCGATGATCAGATGAATGCCGGCAGCGCGCGCCAGCTGTGCCAGACGGCAGATGGCGCTCTCCACTTCACTCTTGGCGACCATCATGAGATCCGCCAGCTCATCGACAATGATGACGATCCTGGGCAGGGGCTCACGCTCCAGTTCCCCGTCCTCATTGCGCCAGGACTCGGCCATGGCATTGTATCCGTTCAGATCCCTTGCACCTGCCGCCGCGAAGAGCTTGTATCGTTTCTCCATCTCCGCGACCGCCCAGTTCAGTGCGGCCGAGGCCTTGCGGGGGTCGGTGACCACAGGAATGATCAGATGCGGGATCTTTTTGTAGACGCTCAGTTCCACCACCTTGGGATCGATCATGAGAAGGCGGACCTGGTCGGGCGTCGTCCTGTAGAGAATACTCAGGATAATGGTGTTGATGCAGACAGATTTACCCGAACCGGTGGCGCCTGCGATCAGCAGATGAGGCATGCGGGCAATATCCGCGATGACATTCTTGCCGCCGATATCCTTGCCAACTGCGAAGGGAAGCCGTCCCTTGAAGCTGCGGAATTCCTCGGTCGCGAGAAGATCGCGCAGGCAGACGATGGTCTCCTTTTTGTTGGGAACCTCAATTCCGATGGCGGATTTGCCCGGGATCGGCGCCTCGATGCGGATGTCGGTCGCCGCCAGGCGAAGCTTGATATCGTCCGAGAGGTTCACGATCCTGCTGACTTTGACGCCCTTATCAGGTTTTAACTCATAGCGCGTGACAGAGGGACCCTGGCTGATATCCGTGATGGTGACCTGGACCCCGAAGGTACGCAGAGTCTCCTGCAGGCGGTAGGCTGTTTCCTTCAGTTCGCGTTCCGTCTCCTCGTTCTTTCCGCTGCTGCCCCTGTTAAGGAGAGTGAAGGTCGGAGGAATATAGCTGTTTGCCTTTCTTACGGCAGAGGAAGGGCCGGAAGTCCTGCCTGTCTTGGCCTCCCCGGTCTCCCTGTGAACGGAAATGCCCTGGAGGTCCTCTTCGGAAGGCGATGAAAAACCGGCAGTGCCGGCAGCACCTGTACCTGCGCCGGCGGGAACACTCCCGCTCTTGTTTCCTTGAGCACTTACGCCCCCACTGCCGGGAACAGTCTCTCCTGCGGCTGCAGAGGCAGATCCGGCTGTATCACCGGGAAGTCCTGCGCCTGTGCCCGCAGAGACTCCTGCGCCCGCAGTGCCGGAAACAGGTCCTCCTGCAGCTGCAGAGGCGGTTCCTGCTGTAACACCGGCAAGGCCTGCGCCTGTGCCGGCGCGACCTGCTGCGGCTGTAT
>DGRU01000049.1 GCA_002390025.1 Lachnospiraceae bacterium UBA4380 | reverse complement strand
AACACCAACTATTTGACGCTTACGATTGACCTGCAGGGCATATTTTTACAAGCGATTATTCCAGGCAAATTTTCTGTAAACAAAGTATTTTCCATTCTTTTACAAAAAACACACAGCTGGAAGGCCAGGTGCCAGTGTATTCTGCCGTTTCGGGCAGCAGGCTCTTCCGCTGTGTGTTTTTCTATTGTCTGAATGAAACGATCTTGTATCGATAGGATCTTCAGTCTGCCGGTTCCTGCTCCACAGTCAAATTCGCATTTTTATAGATCGGTGTAAATACGCGGTCACGGTCAATGACCGTCTCTGCGGTGACAGCGTTTCCGTTCTCATCCTGCCAGCCGATGATCTCATTTTTTTCAACCTGGCTGGGAATCTGTGTCTCCCCGTATTCGGGAAGAGGGAGGTAGCCGATCTCGTCGGCGCGGGGAACATAGTGGGAAATGTCTCCCCAGGAGAACTGAAAGAGCACGCGGCAGTAGCGGTCTGCTCCTTCATTCTCCTCACTGTCTCCGGCGTAGGAATCCAGGAAAGCCAGGCGGCGCTGCAGCCATGTTGTAAGTACGTCCGCATCCATCCGGAAATCCGTGTCATTGCAGCGGCAGATATTGTTCATATAGGCTGCCGATTCGATGGCACTGATCTCAGTCTCCATCCGCTCGTCCAGGAAGCTATGCGCTTCGGGGGAGAAGCGCTCTCTCCAGCGCTCGTGCAGATCCCGGGCGAATTCGTCGCGCATGAGGAGCGTGTTCAGCCAGCCGTGACGGCTGTCCCGGATCAACAGCGTGGAGACCGCTGTCTCGGGATAGGTCCCGTAGATCATGGCGCCGGCGGAATGGTCAAAATCCCACATGGGGCCGCAGTAGAGCAGGGGATTCCGCCGGTCTTTGATGACATAAAAGCTCCAGCGCTCCGCATCCCATTCTGCAAAAAATTCCTCCAGCAGGAACATGTCCTCCCAGGACGCAAGATCCAGGAATTCCGAGTAATGTTTTCCGGAATCCGGGTTTTTTCCGTCTTCGCTGTAAATAGCGCGCTCCGCCGAGAGCATGTAATCCGAAATATAACTGACCTCATCCACAGTGGGATAAGAGGGCGACATGATGCGGTAGCGCCGGTGCACCGTCGAAAACCAGCATCCATCTCCTTTATACCGCGAATACTGCTGCAGCAGGTAGCCGCCGGTGTTGTCCAGGGGCTCATTGGGCCAGTCATAGGCCCATTTTTTCAGACGGTCGCCTTCCTTATGGAGGGCTATTTTCTCGGGCAGATGACTGTAGCTGTCAAGGCCGTTTGCCTGTTGGATGCGCTCGTCCATCTTGTCGATATGGACACTGCCGCCCGCCCTGGGGCGCTGCGAGAGATAATACAGGCCGTTGTACTGTCCGTTCAGGTAGAGATTGACAAATTCCCCCTCCGGGGTATCGCGCATGCCCAGATCTAGCGCCATCTGAGAGGAGATCCTGTCCAGCAGGTTGGTCGTATCAAAGGTATTGGCAAGCAGGCAGAGTTTTTTGCAGGCGGACATGCCCAGGACTTCCTGCTTCTCCACAAGGTTTACATTGTAAGGCCTCTTGCTCATGTTCCAGGAGCTGTTTCCCCGTCCTGAGACCGCGCACTCCCCCGCACTGTCTGCAGAGCCGTCCGGGGTGTAGACCACGAACTGGCCCTTCTCACTGACCTGCTTGGCCGGGTCTGCATCCACAGCCGCCATGCTCCCGCTCTCGGTGTCCAGATACATGGACGCCGTGCCGGAACAGGAAAAAACATACAGAATATCTGAGTAGACTTCCCCTTTCTCTCCCTCCAGTTCCACTTCAAAAGCGGTGCCGTTCTCAAGTCCGGCAACCTCGTCTCCCGACGAATAGGTATGGGCTTCTGTCGCTTCTGTCCCCGCAGAGCCGGATTCCTCTCCTTCTCCGCCTTCAGATCTGTCTTCGAACGTTCCTTTGGACGCGTCAGTACCTTCCGCCCCCGGCCCCAGCCGGGCCCCGTCCAGATACTGCCCTTTTTCCAGCCGTCTCATCGTCACAGACTGATAGCCGGACAAAAAGACTGCCGGATGGTCCGCCATCTCCGCGGGAAGAAAGACTGCCCAGCAGTTGACCCACTGCTCTCCCCCCAGGATGGAGGAATCGATCTGCACCGGAACGGACCGCTGTGCAGATAATCGGTCTCTATCGCTATCCGCAACGGTAAAGGCGATCTTCTGCATGGGTTCTGCTGAGGGGATCCCCGCAAGGGGCACCATGTCAGCTGCCGGTATGCTCCCTGCTGCTTTTTCCGCTCCTTTCTGATTCCCCGCTGCCTCCGCACGGTCTGCAGACTCGATCTGTTTCTCTAAAGCCCTCTGTGTTACCGGCGTTTCTTTCTTCCCCTTTCCGATTCCCCCTATGATAAATAAGACCAGGGCGATCAGGGCCGGAACCACAACCATTCTCCAAATTCTCTTTTTTAATCTCTTTTTTCTGCGAACACCCACCTGGATTTCCTCACATTTTAAAGACTCGCTTCAACTTCCTGAGTGCCTGCCACCTCCGGTACAGGCAGCGGCCTTTCCGTCCTCTCAGATAAATGCCCTCTATGGGGAGGAGGTCACTGCTTTCATCACTACTTTCACAACGTGACCCATGTCGATATGGCTCCCCGGGGATGCTCCAAGGGCCTGATCCCGGCCGGCGCCTGTGCGGACATTTCCCGCGTTTAAGGCAGCCAGGAGAAGGCAATGAAACTGAATTGATAGAAATCATTATACATGAAAGATGCCTTTTGTCTCAAGTCTCTATGAAAACAGTCCTATGGTGCAGACTTACTGCAGTCTTTTCGTAGTCTTACTACAGTCTTTTTGTGCTGTCTTACCGCTGTCTTATCGCACTTTTCGTGCGCATGGCCGCGGTGGCGGAATGGGTGGGGGGGATTCCGGACTCCCGATCTCTCGATCTCGATATATCGCTTTATTGTTTTTGTGGCTGTGGTGATCTTTTCTAAAAATCTTCGCCCGGTCGCTGAATGGTTGGATGGCATGGGTGACCCAGGGCTTCCGGACTCGATATGTCGCTTTGCTTTTTCATGGCATAGGTGACCTTGGGCCTCCAGATTAGAAATATCGCTTCACTTTTTTGCAGCATAGGTGACCTCAGGCTTCCAAGGCCGAAATATCGCTTCACTTTTTTTGAGGCGAGGGTGACCCAGGAGTTCCTGGGCGGAAATATCGCTTTATTATCTTTATTATTTTCTGAGGCATGGGTGACCCAGGAGCTCCCAGGCGGAAATATCGCTTAATTGCCTTTATTATTTTTGAGGCAGTGGTGATTTTTTCTGGAAATCTCCTCCCGGTCGCTGACTGGTTAGTGAGGCAGGGGCAATCTCGGGCTTCCGGACTCGATATGTCGCTTTGCTTTTTCATGGCATAGGTGACCCCTGGCTTCCGGACCTGAAATAGCGCTTTATAGATTGGGATGGCAGCGATTGCCGGCACACCCCCTCAAAAAAAGGCATGTAATAAGGGGCTGTTGATCGGCTGAACTTCTCAGTTCGGTCAGTGATCAACAACCCCTTACGATATTACGATATAACGGTATTTCAGTATTTACGTTTTCAGTATTTCAGTTTTCAGTATTTCAGCGGTATTGAGAAGTCTCCGGACTCGCCCGCGCATGCTGCAGCCAGGCGCATCCTGCGTCAATCTAGCACCCATCTTGCAGCCAGGCGCATCCTTTACCTATGCAGCCCCCGGTCCTTAGGCTTTTGTCTTTACAGCACGGCTCCGCCGACGGGAACGGATGAAAAGCATGCAGCCCCTGGTCCTTAGTCTTTAGTCTTTACAGCACGGCTCCGCCGACGGGACGGATGGAGAGCACGTGGCAGCTGCCCTCGCCGATGGCAGCATCGATGCCTGCCCGGAAGGTCTCAAGCAGATCCATGGGGACAAAGGCCTGTACTGTGCCGGCAAAGCCGCCGCCGTGGACGCGGTGGGCGCCGCGGCCGCCAAGGAGCACGTCACAGAGGGCAAGGGCGACATTGACCGCCTGATTGCGGACGCTGCCTTCCACAGCTGTATTCTGGAGGTATTCGTAGGAGGAGTGGCCGGATTCGTTCACAAGCTGCAGGAACCTGGTGAAATCACCTGCGCGGAGTGCCTGGGCCTCCTGCTGCGCGCGCTCATTATCCAGGACAAAGTGCATGGCGCGCATAAAGGCGCGGTCGCCGCAGGTCTCGCGGATCTGTGCTGTCTTGTCCATGAGCTGCTGCACGGTGATGCCGCGCAGGTATTCCTGGCCGAACAGTGCCGCAACGCTCTTCATCTCCATGGGAATGGAGGCATAGGCATCGGTCAGGTCCGCATGGCTGGAGCGGGAATCGACGATACAGAGGGCATAACCTTCCTTAGCAAGATTGAGATCGATCTTCTCAACGATGGGCTTCTCGACATCGGCAAAATCGATGGCCACAACACCTCCGACAGAGGAGGCGGACTGATCCATCAGGCCGCTGGGCTTGCCGAACCAGTTGTTCTCGGTCTTCTGGCCCATCTTGGCGATCTCCACCGCGTCAAAGGTATTGTCACAATAAAAATCGTTGAGAATGACGCCTGTCAGGGTCTCGAAAGCGGCAGAGGAGGAAAGACCGGAGCCGCCCAGCACGCTGCTGGTGCAGTAGGCATCAAAGCCGCTGACCTCAAAGCCGCGGGCTTTCGCCTGCGCTGCCATGCCGCGGATCAGGGAAGCCGTAGATTCCTTTTCGGATTCCACGGGATCTGTGCTGGTCAGATCGACCTCGATCATGCCGTATCCTTCAGAAAAGAACCGGATCACATTCCTGCCGTTGGGCGCCGCAGCTGCCACCGCATCCAGATTTACACTTGCCGCCAGAACACAGCCGCACTGGTGGTCGGTGTGGTTGCCGCCGATCTCTGTGCGCCCGGGTGCACTGTACAGGCCGAGCTTGTCCGTTCCATTTTCAGGGAAAGTACTGTCAAATCCCTCAGTCACCTTTGCCAGACGCTCTGCATAGCCCTGCGTCTGCTGCCCTGTGCAGCCGTAAACCTCTTCAATCCTGGTGTTCAGTTCGCCTGCACGAAGCTCCTGTGCCAGTGTCTTTTTGTCATGCATTCTCTGTATCCCCCTTTCCGGTACCCAGATTCAATTATCCGCTTAAAAATATATTATATTCTCTCCCGCTGTGATGAATATAGAATAATGACTTTTCTTTATGCACTTTAGAAGCTGTTTTCTTCACTTTCTCAAAAAACACGAATCAGAATGTTCTGATTTCCGCCGGACACCGAAAAACCTGCAAAAAACCTGCAAAAACCCGCAAAAAAACTTTTGACCGATCCGGCATCGGCAGGCCTTTGTGTCACAGGTTTTGACGATACATGGGTTCCTCGAAACAAGGGGTTCCCGGCACCAGGGTTTCTTGACACCAGGGTCTCTCGACACAGAAGTTCCCGACACAAGACTTCCCGGCACCAGGGTTTCTCGATCCGAGGGGTTCCCGACGCGAGGAGTTCCTCGACACAAAGGGCTTATTCATAGACAGGGTTGAAGTCCCGGTTTTCCGTGATCGCGGTGTATTCCTGGAGCAGTTCACCTGTTTCGGTGTCCTGCCAGCCGATGATCAGGCCCGTGCTCTCACGCTGGGCAGTCGTCTGTTTTTCCCCGTAATCGGCGGTCGGCAGAAAGCCCATGGACTCGCCTTTTTTTACATAATAGGAAAAATCTCCCCAGGCAAAATGGAAAAGCAGGCGGCAGTAGCTGTCGGGGTCGGTATAGTAGGCGCGCATGAATTCCAGGCGGTTCTCGAGCAGAGTCCTGACCATGTCCGTGCGCTCCCGGTAATCCAGGTTTTTGCCCCAGCGAAGGTAGTTGAGGTTGGTGTCTTTTTCCAGCAAGTCAACGTTTTTGTCGTACTCATTTTCCAGGATGTCCTCTATGATGGGGGCAAATTCCTCGAGGAAGATCTCCGCGACCCGTTCACGGAACTCCGGGAACTGGTCCATCCTGTGCAGCCAGCGCTTGCGTCCGTCCCGCAGCCAGAGGGTCTGGGCGGATGTCCTGTAGTACTCTCCGCAGTTCATATTTCCCAGACACAGGTCAAAATCCCAGATGGGGCCGCAGTAGAGGAGCGGGTTCCCCGCCTCTTTATAGAAAAAGAAGCTGTAGTACTCGTCATCCGACTGGACCGTAAAGTCCTGTACCAGGTACATGCGGGCCCAGGAATCCATGTCAAAATAGTCCCAGACGGATTTCCCGGTGTCGGGATTGACGCCGTCCGTCTCGTCAAATACGTCCTCTGCCGCCTCGCCGTTTTCATCGACCACGGCGCCTGCAAAGAGTGCTTTCTCCGCCTCGCGCACATAGCCGGACATGTACTCATATTCTCCCACGGAAGGCATCTGCGGGGATTTGAAAACCATGTGCCTTGTCTCGGTTTCGAACCAGCAGTCCTCCTTGTCATAGCGGCTGTCAAACTCGATGACATATCCGCCCGTGAGATCGGCCGGCTCTTTCCCGAAGGCATAGGCAACTGCCTCGTTCCCGTCCTCGTCGGTGTCCATGACAACCGGGTCCGGATCTGCGCTGCCCCTGTTGGCCCTGTCGTTTTTTTCATCCAGATCCGTGATCTTTACCGTTCCGCCGTCCACATTGATCCGCTGCGTGAGAAGACACAGACTGTGGTAGCGGCCGTTGAGATAGACATTTACCATGCGGGTCTGGGGCGTGTAGGCCAGCCCCAGTCGCTCTGCCATCTCAAAGCCGTAGTACTGGCGCATCTGCGAGGAGTCCCAGTAGTTGGAAATCAGCGACAGTTTGGAGCATTTGTCCATGCCCAGCAGGGAATTGTCGCTGCGCAGCTTCAGGTTATAGGGCTTCTTGGCCTGGGACCAGGTGCTGTTGCCCCGCCCCTTGATCGCGCACATACCGCTGGAGTCCGGCGTCCCGTCTGTCTGATAAATACGATAGGCCGCCTCCTCCTCTGTCTGGTGCTTTTTGTCTGAGTCGACCGCCTCCATGGAGCCGCTCTCCGTGTCAATATACATGGAGGGCACATTTTCCGTGTATAAAAAGACGACCGTCCCGCTCTCCGCCTCCTTGTCCTCGAAAGCGGGCAGGGAAAATGTATACTGTTCATCCTCAGCAAAGGCCGGGAGCGCATCTCCGGATTCAAAACTCTCCGAAAGACCCTCTCCCTCAATGTCAAGGCTGCGGTCGCTGTCAAAAAACGCGTACAGCTGTCCCTTCATCTCGGCGGGTACATAGGCATACCAGATGCCGGACTCGTCATCCTTGACCAGTCCGAACCAGCCGTCCTCCGTCATCAGGATTTTTTTGTCGGAAAACAGAAGTCCCGATAAACCGTCCGGCCTGTTCAGTACAGCCTCTTCAGACTCCAGCTGCCGGTGCTCGGGCTCATCCAAATCCTGATCGCCCTGCAGCAGAGAAATCAGCCCTGCACAGACGATCAAAGCCAGTGTCATCCACAGGACCACCGGCAGGGCAGAATACCCTTTTCTTTTCGCATAATTCCTGCGCATATCTCAGTTTCCTTCACTACCATTTATTTTTATTGCCCCGTCCGCAAATCTTTCGCCCGCGCTCCGCATGGGATAAGAGCGGCGCCCGCGCCCAGCACTGGAAAACGACGGCGCCTTCGCGAAAAATCGCCGCTTTCATTGCCGGCGCCTTCACTCCGCACGGAATAAAAACGACGCCCGTACTCAGCACGGGATAAAGACTGAGAGAGGGGGCTCTCAAACATTTTATACGATATCAAGCGGGACCTGGCGAAAAACAATCTGTCCGTCCGCCCCGTGTTCCAGGAAATTTGTGTGCGTAAAGCCGCAGTCAAGAGCTGTCCGCACCGCCTGGTCAAAGCCTCCGTCCAGAAGATCTCTGTGATGGGCATCCGAATTGATCAGGATCTCGCCGCCAAACTCCTTCAGTTTTTTCAGGAGGAAGCGGTTGGGATACAGCTCCGCCTTCCGGCCCCGGTTAAAGGCGCCGCAGTTGATCTCAAAAGGGACATCCCTGGAGACAAGATACTCCATGGCCTCCAGCGCGGGCCCGTAATAGCGGGGATCCGATTCGTCCAGATAATGCCGGTCATCGTTGAAGCGCGTGATCAGATCAAAATGTCCGATGAAGGTGCAGTGCAGTCTGTCATAAACCTGGGCCTCAAGATCATAATAGGCTTTTGACAGCCGGTAAAAATCGCCCCCGAAATACTTGCGGCAGCCCTCAGAAAGGCGCTCGAAGGTGTCATCCACAGCAAACAGATTCCCGTCTTCAGCCTCCACAAAATGGACGGATCCGATCAGATATTCCATCTGTCCCAGAAGCTTCGCTTCCTCCTCGTCCCTCGGCTGAAAGAGCACATCCAGTTCCACGCCGCGCAGAACATCCATCCTCCCGCGGCAGGCCTCCTGCAGCCGGCAGATCTCAGCAATATACTCTTTCAGTTCCATCCGGATGTCCGGATCCATGTGCCCCGAAAATCCCAGATGCGTAAAGCCGAGTTCCATGGCCCTCTCAGCCATCTCCTGCGCCGTGTTCGCGCCGTCGCAGAAAACCGTATGAGTGTGGAAATTTCCTCTGAGCATGTGACAATTTCTCCCTTTCCAGTTAAAAATGTACACGTATTTAACACAGATTTGTCATAGACAACAAATCAAACTGTGCTATTATTGAACTAATCAAAATCCGGCTGCCGCTTACTGCCGCAGCGAATGCATTTTCAGGAAAATTTCCTGACCGCAGACAAAACAACAGCAAATAACATTCATGACAATTCGCGCTGCCTGCCCGTACCGAAACGGGCTCCGCGCAGAAAGGATACTATTTTGATTAAATTTGGAAAACCTGTTTTACACAAAACCTTTGCTCTGGCTCTCGCCGCCGCCATGGCTGTGACCGCCGCCGGCTGTTCAGGCACTGCACACACCAGTTCTGCTCCGTCAGATGCCCCGCAGGCAGCCACAGAAGCGGCCGCAGTTCCCGCTGCACCTTCCGCAGACACGGACGCCGCCAAAGACGCGGATACTTCCGCTGCCGCCGAGATCGCAGCACCTGAAGACACCACTGCTGCCACAACTGCCGCTGCAGAGGCAGATACAGCTGCTGCAGCTTCTACCGCTGCGGAAACCGCCGACAGCTCCGATACTTCTTCGGAGACTGCCGCTGCAGATGCGACTTCCTCTACTGCGGAAACCGCAGCCGCGGATCCCAAAGACACCGCCGAAGACAGCGCCGCAGAAGCCATGAAGGACGGCGTCCCGGGGCGCGACAAAGCCGACACTGCACTGAAGGAATCCGTTCTCTCCGAGGCACTCGTCGAGTGCACCGGCTGGGGCCAGTCCGCAGGCAGCTCCCTCCGCGCCGCCACAGCCTCTGTTATGCTCCTTCAGTGGGCAAATACAGCTGATGCCGCCAACGCGGATCCCACTCTCCTGACCAACACCGTCAAAGACGAAGTCAACCGCCTCTCCGACGCCCAGAAGGAAAACCTCAAGGCCAACTGGTCCTCCATTTCCTTCGACGCCAGCATGATCCTGGATTCATTCGATGAGGTCAGCATGGTTCTCGAGGATGCCGGATGCGCTGATGCCGCAAAGGAGATCTCCGGCAACAAGCAGTCCGTGGCAAACTGGGAAGCACTTGAGCATGCGCTCGATGCAGTCCTGAAATAATAATCTTCTCAATATCATTCGGAAAATCGGACATACATCCCGGCAGCCGTCAGAAAACATACCTGTTTTCTGCGGCCGCCGGTTTTTTGCCGTAAAGACCTCAGAAACATACCTGTTCCTGCGGCCGCCGGTTTTTTTGCAAAACTTTCTGCCGGAAATGCTTTTCCTGTACTTGCTGAAATCGGCCGAAACATTTGATCATCTGAAATGCTTAATCAGCAAAAACA
>DGRU01000174.1:4407-5046 GCA_002390025.1 Lachnospiraceae bacterium UBA4380 | reverse complement strand
CTTCTCCGGAGAAAGCAAGTAGAAGTCAAAGCGACATAGTCGTCTAAAGAGACAAAGGTCACGCATGTCTTGAATAAGCGAAGCGACCGAGACCTCCAGATAGTAAAAGGTCACCACTGCCCCGGAAAAAAATGCCGCCGTACCGGACCATAACAAATGTCCGGTGCGACGGCCTTTACTCAATAAATTCTACACATCAAAGGCGTAAAACAAGCATTTTTGATTTAGATAACAGAAGTACAAGAACATCATTAATTCTTTAAAGGCTCAGCACTGCCTCCAGGGCGGCTTCAGTCGCCTTGTTGGCGGGGCCGGGCTGGGCGGCGTCGCCGATCACAAAGACCTGTTTTCCGAGGGCGCGGGCGGCGCGCTCATATAGGGCGTGGAGGCATAGGTCATGATCGAGACATCCAGCGCGTCGACACCGCAGCTCTCCGCCATGCGGCCGACTATAACGGACTCCTCCAGTGTACGGCCGCCGTTGACCTTCTCGTCGTATCCGAAGCGGAAGAGAAGAGGATAGTCCTCGCCCACTTTTTTGCGGATATTTTTGAAGATTTCCTGCGGGAACTTCATACGGCCGAAGAAATCGCCGCCGAATTCATCCGTGCGCTTGTTGGCATGCGGAGACATGAACTG
>DGRU01000174.1:0-4306 GCA_002390025.1 Lachnospiraceae bacterium UBA4380 | reverse complement strand
CAAAGGAACCGTCCCCATGACAACATTTTTGGGGTATAATAAATTTATGCAAATGTAGTTAAAAAGGAGAAATTCACAATGAAAGAAATCATCCGGGAAGTAAATACGCTGATCGCGGAAATGGATTCTGTGAAAAAATTTGACGATGATATTTTCATCAGTTTTTTTGAGAGAGAAGAGGAGCTTCAGGAGCGGCTGGATGAGCAGAAAAAAGAGAAGGCACTCTCTCAGGAAGAGTGGAAAGACTGCTCGGACAGGCTTGGAGAATCTTTCGGCAGGCTGAAGGGGAAGCTGTCTTTCTGCAATCTTCACTGACCGCTCCACCATCTGATCCGGATATTCCACTGACAGCCCACAATCAGGGGGGGCAGAAAGGATAATATGACCAAAATTCCTTTTCTTTTCCGCAAAACGAGGACGGTCCGCAATCTGCAGGCCTACATGGACTCTTCCTTCAGCGAAGTGCTGCACACCACTCTGAATCCGGACGGGCCGGGTGCTATCCGCATCCACCTGATCCCGCCTAAGAAGGAGGAAAATGTCCTTCATCCCAGCATCGCCATCATCAACGGCACAGATATCCTGCCGGTCAATTTTGTGTGGGCGGTGATCCTGGCAGAGCTCATCAAAGAGACCAATCACTATGACGGCAGAGAGATCGGAGAGGAGGACGTGCACAGTATCCTGGACCGCACTGCTGACAGTGTGCGGCAGATTCTGCCGGCTTTCTCCCTCAAGCGCATTAAAAAGGATATACAGACGATCTATACGACGATCCGCCAGATTGCCTACCGCGAGGAGGTCACCGAGCATGTGCATTATATGAACATCGGTGATTATGCCCCCTTTATGCAGGCACCCCACCGCATGGATCTGATGGTCAGCGCCATGACAAAACAGGGCAGCTGGCACTGCAACCAGAAGTGCGTTCACTGCTATGCCGCGGGGCAGGCACTTTCGGACGAAGAGGAGCTTTCCACCGATGACTGGAAAAAGATCCTGGACCGCTGCCGCGCCGCCGGCATTCCCCAGGTGACCTTTACAGGTGGAGAACCGACCATGCGGGAGGATCTCTTTGAACTCATCAGCTATGCCCGCTGGTTTATTTCCCGCCTCAACACCAATGGCATCCGTCTGACTCCCGACTATTGCAAAAATCTCCGCAAGGCGGAGCTGGACAGTGTGCAGGTCACCTTCTACTCTGCGGACCCGGAGGCCCACAACCGCCTGGTCGGCGCCGCCCGGTATGAGGAGACCCTGGCAGGCATTAAAAACGCCCTGGCCGCGGGGCTGTCCGTCAGCATCAACACGCCTCTGTGCACCCTGAACAGGGACTATGTCAGGACCCTGGAACTCCTCCACGGACTCGGCGTCATCTATGTGACCTGTTCCGGCCTGATCACCACGGGAAGCGCGGCGCAGGCCCCGTCCGAAGCCCTGCAGCTGGAAAGTGAGGAGCTGGAGCAGATCCTGCGGCAGGCTGTGGCCTACTGCCACCAGAACGGCATGGAGATTGCCTTCACCTCACCCGGCTGGCTCGATGACCAGGTCTTTGAAGAACTGAATATCCCTTCGCCTTCCTGCGGGGCCTGCCTCTCCAATATGGCAGTCACCCCCGGCGGAAATGTGGTGCCCTGCCAGAGCTGGCTGTCCGACCAGCCCCTGGGAAACATGCTTACCGACAACTGGAAAGAGATCTGGGACAGCGAAACCTGCCGCAACCGCCGCGCCTTTTCCGCGCAGCTGACCGGAGAATGCCCGCTGAGGAGGTACTGCTGATGAGACAGGAAAGACCTTTACAGGAAATAGATTTTAGAAAAAAATACGGACTAGGAATACACGGAATAGAAAAACATGGCATAAAAATTCATGGAATAAAAAACCGCGGATTGGGAAAACACGGAATAGAAAAATGTGGATTGGGAAAACAGAGATTGGGAAATAATATTTCCGGAAAGCGGTTTTCCCTGTTCCTGACGGCCTTCCTGCTGGTATTCAGCCTCTGCTTTTTTGCTCCATTTTTTACAATGACTGTCAGAGCGGAAGAGCCCACCGATGAGATCGAGCACTTCCTGATCACCGTGGATGTGCAGGAGGACGCCTCCCTGCAGATGACTTACCATATCGACTGGAAGGTGCTGGACGATGAGGAGTACGGTCCCCTGGACTGGGTGAACATCGGCATGCCCAACTCCAACCATTCTGAGATTACTGCTCTGGGAGACAGCATCGACCGCATCGAGGACAACGGAAATACCCTGGCGGTCTACCTGGACCGCAGCTATTACGAAGATGAGGTCGCAAGCTTCGAGTTCTCCTTTGTTCAGGACCGCATGTACCAGATCGACCGCTTTGTCGAGGGCGAAACCGTCTTTGCCTTCACACCGGCCTGGTTCGACGGGATCGAAGTCAAAGACCTGACTATCCGCTGGAACGAAGATCAGGCCGGCGCCTGGCAGCCGGAATGCGAGATAGAAGACGGCTATCTTGTTTTCTCAACAAATCTGCAGCCGGGTGAGAAATACTCCATGACGGTGGCCTATCCCAATGACGCCTTTGGATTTTCCCCCGACCGCCAGTCTTCTGCCGGTCAGAATGGTGACTGGGACGAAGACACAGACGATTATGAGTACACAGATACCTATTATGACGATGACGATGAGCCCCTTGCCCTCATTATAGGACTGGGCGTTATGATCTTTTTCATAGTGGTACCGATCCTTGCCATAGTCAGATTTGTTAACTGGATCGCCAGAGGAATCGGCTTCGGCAGCGACTCCGGCAGCCCGGAATACCGCAAAAAGATCACCCGCACCAAGATCGAATACTACGAATTCTGCCCCGGCTGCGGTGCCGGCCGCGAAGAGGGCAGAGACGACTGTGCCTACTGCGGACGCAGCATGATCAAGAGCAAGGAAATCGTCGAGGAGAAGGATCTGGAAAAGCCCGAGGCCTATACCAGAAACGGTACCTACAGATACGGAAGCCGACCCAACACCTATATTCACGTGAATGTGATCAACGTTCCGGTTCCGAGGTCCTCCGGCAGTCACCGCTCCGGAGGCAGTCACAGATCGCATTCCTCCTGTGCTTCCGCCTGCGCCTCCAGCTGTGCCTGCGCCTCCAGCTGCGCATGCGCCTGTGCCTGCGCTTCCTCCGGGCGCGCCGGCTGCTCCGTCAAGGAATTTTTCAAAGACAGCATCCACCGCGGCAGAGTCCACGTAGAAAGCAGGGAAACGGGACACGAGGGACGGTTCTGACTGTCCCATTTTGAGTCCTTGAGTAATAATTAGGATCTGTAATTCAGAAAGGAAAGGCAGAAATGGGAAGTTATGATGTGAAGCGGCTGGATGTCGCGATTCAGTATATCAATAGAATGACTTCCGGCAGAAATCCGGTCACAAACCGTCCTGCCCCGGATAATGAGGTCCTGATCAATCCAAACGTGCACCGCTGCCTGCAGTTTATCAGTGAAGTCCTTCAGGATGTCCGGAGCCAGGGAGGAGTCGTCGGAAAAGCCCCCGGCAGAAGCGCGGAAGCCAAAGCGTCCCTTGCGCAGACCTTTCCTTATGAAGCGCTGAAGGAGTTCCAATACACCCAGGACCAGCAGATTTCCTATTTTCTCAAACAGATCAGCGAGCTCTCTACCGAAGAGCGTGAAGTGCCTGCTGTTCCCGCAGTTCACATAAACAACTGGCTTCGCGAAAAAGGCTATCTGGAAAAGCGGATGATACCGGAATTTGGAAAGGAGACCTCCGTCCCCACAGAAAAAGGGACTCAGATCGGCATCTATTCGGAACGGGCGGGAATGGGAAACAACCTCTACTACCGCATCTGGTTCAACGAGCAGGCGCAGCGCTTTCTGATCGATCATTTCCGTGAAATCCTCACAGAAACAGAAGAGATGCGCACCCGGAAAAAACAGGAGAGAAAGGCGCAGCAGGGAGAGAGAAAAAAGACAGAACGAACCCGGGACCGGGCACAGGAAGTGACGCAGGAGCGGTCACAGGTCCGGGCACAGGAAGTGACGCAGGAGCGTCAACAGGTCAGGGCGCAGGACCAGACGCAGGAGCGGCAACAGTTCCGGGCTCAGGAACAGGCACAGGTTCGGTCGCAGCAGAAAGCAGACCGGATCGACCGCAGGCCCGGAAACCAGCTCGATGATCCTGCCCTGTCCTCCCTTCTGGCCAATCTGCCGGACATGGATCCTTACGACCCGGCTTTTGGCCCTGCCGACAGCTTCTTCGGGGAAGGCTGGGAATCGGTGGGCGCAGATACGCCCTTTTAGGCAATATACAGCTTTTAG
>DGRU01000069.1 GCA_002390025.1 Lachnospiraceae bacterium UBA4380 | reverse complement strand
GAATCAGAGAATTCTTCAAAACCACAATTCATTTTCGGGCACATGTTTGGTGCAGTAGGAATACTCATCGGCCGCAGGGGCGGGAAGTTCTGTGCGCCTTTACAGATGAATATCCAGGATGGTCTGCGGGCTGTATCATCATGGGATGGCTCCGGTATTTCTCCAGACAGCCATGTAGTGCAGATGGTCCGGCACGGCTGCGCTGTGGCGAAGGTGATCGGAACAGCTTACCTGCTGCTGGACAGGTATTTTCTTTCTGTGCCGGCATTGAAGGAACTGAAAGCGCACAATGATGCTGATGACACGCCGCGCGTGGACATCATAACCAAAGCAAAGAGCAACTGCAGGGCTTACAGGAAGCCCCGTGCCTGCCGCAGTCCAAAACGCGGACGTCCCAGGCTCAAAGGAGCAACTGTACCGGTGGCTTCTCTCTTTACAGATAAGGCGTCCTGCTTTACCAGAGCCAGCGTCTACATGTATGGAGAGAAACAGAAAGTCACCTACTATTGCACAGATCTTCTGTGGGGGCAGAAGCTGTATCAGGAACTCCGTTTCGTCCTTGTACAGTACAATGGCAGCAAGAGCATCCTCGTCAGTACAGATCTTTCGCTCAGTCCTAAACGTATCATTGAGCTGTATGCTTACCGTTTCTCTATTGAGGAGCTCTTTCGAGAATTCAAGCAGCAGATCGGCGGCTTCGCCTACCACTTCTGGTCAAAGGCGGTGCCAAAACTGAACCGCTTCTCAAGAAAGGGTGAGGCAGACTGCCTTGAGGCCGTACTGGATGCCAGCGAACGAAAACGTATTCTCAGCAACATCAAGGCTATCGAAGGATTTGTATTGTTTGCATCGATCGCCATGGGGATGCTGCAGCTGATCGCGCTTGATGGCAGAAGCAGCAGATCCTCGAAAAAAATCCGTTATCTGCGGACGGTTTCCCGAAAGTGCCCTTCGGAAGCTACTGTGATGTATTACGTTCGAAAAAACATTTATTCACTTTTGCTTCAGCACCCGGATTCCTTCATAACTCGATTTATTCGTGAGCGGCAAGTGGATAATGGCGGTTCTTCAAGGAAAAGGACAGCTTGATGAACTTATGAACTTTTCACTGTCCAGTAAATTACACAACTATAAATTACATATCATCAGTACCGGCATACCATTAGTATCAGGTATCTTTTCATGTAACTTTTTTATTGTCCTAGTTTATTGTCTTTATTTATTGTCTTTATTCTATATAGAAGGTTTTCTCGGCTCCGGGCTGACCAGTATGTTTTTGTAACCAAGATTTTTCAGAGTCTGTGTGATCTGCCGGCCGTTTTCCATTAATAATTGGATCTGTGAACGGGTCACTTCAATCATGGCATGATCGCCTTTGTGGCGGATGCGGAAATCCGAAAAGCCGAGCTCATGGAGTGCTGTCTCCGCCTCCTCGGTGCGCCGCAGATTTTCTGCCGTGAGCTGTTCGCCGGCCTGCGTACGTGTCGCAAGGCAGGCGTAGGCGGGTTTGTTCCAGGTGAAGAGCCCTGCCTCTCTGGACTGTCTGCGGATCTCTTCCTTAGTCAGGCCGCAGATCCGAAGGGGCGACAGGACCCGGAGCTCCTGCAGAGCCCGCATGCCGGGCCGGTCCGAAGCATCGTCGCTGGCATTGGTGCCATCGATCAGAACGATGTACCCATCCTCCGCTGCTCTTTGGGCTACAGCGCCGAAAATCCTTTTTTTGCAGTGATAGCATCGGTCAGGCGGGTTCGCTGTGACCTCCCGGCAGGAGAGAATATCCAGTTCGATAACTTCAGGAACGATGCCCAGTGACGCCGCAAGCCGCATCGCGTCCTCTCTCTCAAAGGCCGGCTGAAATGCAGTGCTGACATAATAGGCCTTCACTTCAGCTCCGCAGGACCTGGCTGCCCAGAGCAGAAAAGAGGAGTCCACTCCCCCCGAAAAGCCGAGTGCCGCACGGGGATGATCTGTAAAAAATTCTCTTAACGTCATTTTTTTCCATTTCCCGATTAAATTCCCGATCAAAGCGTGTCAAAATGTGTTTCCCTCTCTTTCAACTCGTATTATAATACGGTCGAAGCAGAAATCAGCTGCTGCCGCAGCCCACATGGAATGGAGGTCGACAGCATGGATAAAAATAATTACAACAAGGGAAACAGCCCCATCCAGCCGGCAGATCATGTCGGATTCAGTTCCAGCGTCAACAGCACACCGTCAGACAGTTACAGAAATGCCGGCAGTTTTTGCGGGACACCGGGCTTTGCGTCCGGGCCCATGAATATCCCGCCCCGCACGCCGCAATCCGTAAGAGATGAGATCAGGAGGACCAGGCACAAAATGGAATTGCCTCTCTATTTCCTGTTGATCATCCTGGGGCTCATCGCTGTCGCCGTCATCTTCTTCCGCGAAACCCAGGGAGAAGGCATCCTGGTGGAACTCCGCACTGCGATCGAGGAAGTCCTGACAGAAGGCGTATCGGGATTAGATGGTACGGAACTGTCCGCAGTCGTCGGAATGATGATACTGATACTCAGCCTGATCCTCGGTGTGGGCTCTCTGATCGCGCTGTTTGTCCTGATGCTGGTTCAGCTGTACCAGCTGTATGCAGATCAGATGTCCTATAGTATCCGGGTTTCCGAGAGAAATTTCCCGGAAATCTACGCGAAAGTCAAAGAATACACCTGGCTCCTGCACCTGAGAAAGGAACCCGAAGTCTATGTCCAGCAGATGAACGGACAGCTCAACGCCTTTTCTGCATGGGTACCCGGCAAGACCTTCATTCAGCTGAATGCGGAAATTGTCGATCTGGCCTATATGGAACACAAAGACTTTGACCCTATCTACTTTGTCATGGCCCATGAGATGGGACACATTTATCTGCACCATGTACAGATCTACTACACGATCTGGGCTGTCCTGGTGAACTTTATTCCGCTGCTCGGTACAAATATACTGCTCCCTGCCCTGAGCCGTTCCAGGGAATATTCAGCAGATCGCGTCGCCCAGGCTCTGACCGGCGGGGTCGGGCAGGAGGACTGCATGATGCTGCTGGCGGCAGGGCGCCATGCCTACAAGTATATCGACACCAGAGAGTATCTGAGGAACATCACAGCCAATCACAACTTCATCGAACGGTTCGCGAGATGGTGCACCAACCTGGTCGCCTCTCATCCCATCACGCCCTTCCGTGTCAGGGCCATCCTGGATCCTGATAAAAAGAGCGGCAGGCTTTTATAAATATTGACAGATGCACATGGCTGCAGACACATTACAGCGCGCAGGACCCGCAGGTGAGTCCTGCGCGCTGATTTAATGCTCTTTCCTGTTTTATTTATGCTGTTCTATTTATGCTGTTCGAGCCAGACAGAGGCATAGGAGCAGGTCGCACGGACCTTGCCGCCCTGTTCATGGATCTGGTCGACAGCCATCTGCACCAGTTCCGCGGCAATCCCCTGTCCCCGCAGATCATCGTTCACATAGGTATGATCGATCGTGTAGACACCGGGTGTGTACTCCGGAAAGGTGATCTCTGCCAGAATCTTTCCGTTTTCGTCTTTTCGCTTGATGCTGTGGGGAAGTCTGATATAATCACTCATTTTTTCCTCCTTCACAGGAGCTCCTCGTTATAGACCGCACGGCTTCCTCCGACGAACTTCGGCCGGCGGCGGGCACAGATGATGGAAGCCTCACCGATTTTCCGGAGAGAAATGCGCAGGGGCACGACGACCGGGCGGATATGCATGCCGATCAGTGTTCCGCCGATATCAATACCTGCAGATGCCTGCTGCTGCAGCGATTCCACCGCAACAGGATCGCGAAAGCTCCTGTAGGCAGTGGTTCCGAAGGAACCGCCCGCCTTGGGCTGGGGAATCACATTCACTTCCTCGAGGCGGTAGCGGATACATGCCTCGCGTTCTACGATCAGAGCCCTGCCAAGATGCTCGCAGCACTGGGCGGCCAGAAAAACGCCCCGCTCCTGCAGCGCCTGATAAATCCCCGCGAAAAGAGCTCCCGCCGCATCCAGGCTGGAATGGGTACCGATCTTCTCTCCCAGCACTTCGCTGGTCGAGCATCCGACCACGAAGAGGTCTCCCTCCCGGAGCTTTGCGCCCTCGCACACCTCCGCGGCGGCCTGATAGGCCTGTCTCCGGATTTCCTCCAGTTCCTCACCCTGTACATGAACAAGTTCCATGATCGTTCTCCTTCAAAATGATGTCATCGTCTTTTGCCTTGAAGACTTGTAAATTGAATGCCTCAGCAAATTCAGTCCTGTATGATTCTGCGGAAAGAGTCCAGCAGTCCGCCGCGGAAGCAAAGGGCAAGTGAACCGATGATCCCGAGCAGTGCCTGCGCGATCTCATAGGGCAGTTTGATCATTGCATATTCAAAGGTGCTGTAGACATAGATCTTGCCAAGGGTATAGAGGGTGACCATGATCACGGCGCCGATCACAAGACTGATCGCTGCGGCAAGCCTGCGGTGATGCGGAAACAGGTTTCTGAACAGGATCGAGATCGCTGCGGCCTGAAGGCCGTGGGCAGCCAGCGATACAAACATGGGGAGGGGATAAAAGATAAAATCGCCCAGAAAAGCGCCTATGCCCCCCACAATAAAAGCTCCGACAGGGTCCAGCAGCAGCGATGCTGTGCAGATCAGTACATCGTTCAGATACAGATGTCCGCCCGGAACAGGGATTCCGAAAGCGCACAGAGCAATATTCATTCCCATAAAGATCGCTGTCATCGTGATCCATTTGACCTTATTCGTTTCTCTCAATGTCACATTTCTCTTTTTTTCGGCTGTTATTCCATTCATGACACGCCTCCATAGAAATAATAGTTGATAGTGTGTAGTATAGCATCGACTGGCCTTATAAAAAGTGCCAATTTGATAGTTTTCATCCAGTCCACTTTTGAACCGCTGAAAAAACCGGTACAGGCAGCCCTGGAATGATCAATCTTCCGGACTGCCCTGTCACCGGTTTTCCTGCGCAGCGGGCAGCTTCCCGCCCATGTTCTCTCTGTTAATCCTTTTTTTCCATAAAGATCTTGCGGGTAATAAAATTATAGACCATGACAATGCCGGTCGCACCGATCTTGGCCAGGATCTCTGCCGCACGCGGGTGCATCAGCGCCTGCAGCTGTGTCCAGTTCCCGTAGATCAGGTCTACACAGACATAGAGGATCAGCTCATTGAGTCCCAGACCGATAATGCTCAGGATCAGATAGATTGTAAATTCCTTTTTTCTGGAGAGATCATCCCTGCGCACAAAGACATATTTCATGCTGAGCAGGTAGTTGACGACGACAGAGACGGAAAAGCCGATCACACCGGAGATGAGATAGGGAATTCCGATAAAGTTGCAGATCGTGTACAGTCCCGTGTCGATCAGAAAGCACAGTGCGCCCACCACACCGAATTTCAGGAACTGCTGTATGATTTTACCCAATGTTTGTCACCTGTTAAAGATTTTCACCTGTTAAAGATTTTCACCTGTTAATGGTTTTCACCTGTTAAAACAAAGACTTCCCCGGCAGCCGTCTGCATGACGCAAATGCGGTAATTGCCGGGGATATTTTCTGTTGCTGCTGTTGCCAGCTGTTGTCAGTTGCCGTCAATCCTCCGATCCGATCCCGGCGCCGGCTCTGCGGAACCTCTTGACGGGCTCCATAATCGTCACCAGCATAATGGTATTGATCGGGATCATGATGATTTCCTTTACAAATCTTGCCGTCAGGACGGGGATAAAGCCGTTTCCGTACAGCATGGACAGCCAGAGGCTGTTGAGCAGCACCCCGCAGATGACCGTATAGACGATCTGGCTCATCAGAATGCGCATGGGAGCGGGCTTCTGTCTGTAGAGCATGAATCCGAAAATCACGCCGGACACCATGGAAGTGATCGTGAAGCCCGGAAAAAAGGGCCCGGTGGGCTTGACAAGATAGCCGCCGATATCCGCGACCATGCCCACGATCCCGCCGACGACCGGTCCGAACAGACACCCCGAAACAGCGATGGGAAGCATGGCAAACCGGATCTCAATCACCTGTGTCACCGGAATCTTGAAAAATCCAAGGATAATGGCAATGGCGGAAAGAAGGGCTGCACTGGTCATCACACGCACGTCGCGGAGCGGTGCAAAAATATCAGATCTGTTTTTCAACATAAAAACACCTCCTTTGCAGTTTTTCTCCATTACTACATCGGAGGCGTTTTGTACGCTTGAGACGTAGCAGCGGGATGCGGCAGCGGAACCGCAAGGAGAACATTCCCGAAACTCTCCTTTTCGTCCCGGTGGCAACTCCCTGTCCGCCAGGCACTTAACGCTCCGCAGCCTACTCTGCACGAACTATTTGATTGTAAACAGGGTCCACAGACCTCTCTGCATGCTTATTATACTGTCAGAGCAGTGAAAATAAAACATACAATCTGTGTATTTTGTGTTATTTTCACTGGTACTGCTGCTGGTTACTGTTCCTTGTTCTGCTGCAATCGGAAAAGCAAAGTCTTATTTCTCTGTTCCTCTGCTCTCTCTCTGGATGACATCGTGGGCGCCGCCCTCGACGATACTGGTCGCGGAGACAAGAGTAAGCTTGGCTTTCTCCTGGAACTCGGGGATGGTGAGCGCACCGCAGTTGCACATGGTGGACTTGACCTTGAGGATGGTCTTGGCCACGTTCTCTTTCAGAGGACCTGCGTAAGGGACATAGGAATCAACGCCTTCTTCAAAGGTGAGTTTCTTGTCGCCGCCCAGGTCATAGCGCTGCCAGTTGCGGGCACGGTTGGAGCCTTCGCCCCAGTACTCCTTGACGAAGGTGCCGCCTACCAGGAGCTTCTCGGTCGGGCTCTCGTCAAAACGGGCGAAGTAGCGGCCCAGCATGACGAAATCTGCACCCATGGCCAGAGCCAGCGCAATGTGGTGGTCATAGACGATACCGCCGTCGGAGCAGACAGGGATGTAGACGCCGGTCTTTTCATAATACTCATCGCGGGCCTTGCAGACCTCGATCAGAGCAGTCGCCTGGCCGCGGCCGATACCCTTGGTCTCGCGGGTGATGCAGATGGAACCGCCGCCGATGCCGACCTTGATGAAGTCCGCGCCGCACTCAGCCAGGAAGAGGAAGCCTTCCTTATCGACAACATTGCCTGCGCCGACCTTGACTGTGTCGCCGTATTTTTCACGGATCCAGCCGAGAGTCAGCTTCTGCCACTCGGAGAAGCCTTCGGAGGAGTCGATGCAGAGGACGTCCGCGCCGGCCTCGACCAGGGCGGGAACACGCTCCGCGTAGTCTCTTGTATTGATACCGGCGCCAACGACATAGCGCTTGTTGGCATCGAGCATCTCACCGGGGTTTTCCTTGTGGGCGTCGTAGTCCTTGCGGAAGACGAAGTAGACGAGACGGCCGTCATCGCTGATGACAGGCAGGGCGTTGATCTTGTTGTCCCAGAGCATGTCATTGGCTTCGCTGAGGGTCATTCCCTCCCGGCCGTAGACGATCTTATCGATAGGTGTCATAAAGGACGAAACCTTGGTATCAAGGGACATGCGGCTGATCCGGTAATCACGGCTGGTGACGATACCGACCAGCTTTCCTCTTGCAGTGCCGTCCTCAGTGACTGCCACTGTGGAGTGGCCGGTCTTTTCCTTGAGTGCCAGAATATCTGCAAGCGTGGCATCGGGGCAGATGTTGGAATCACTGGGAACAAATCCTGCCTTGAAGCCCTTGGCGCGTTTGACCATAGCGGCCTCACTCTCGATCGTCTGAGAGCCATAAATAAAGGAAACACCGCCGCTCTGGGCAAGCGCCACTGCAAGGCGGTCTCCGGATACGGACTGCATGATTGCAGATACCATGGGGATGGTCAGCTCAATCGCAGGCTTCTCTCCCTTATTATATTTCACGAGGGGAGTTTTCAATGATACGTTTGCCGGCATGCATTCACAGGATGAAAATCCCGGGATCAGAAGATATTCGTTAAAGGTGTGCGAAGGTTCGTTGATATAAATGGCCATGCAGGTCCCCCTTTTTAGGTTTTTGATTTCCTGCAGCCACAGTGCAGGCGTTCAGCACTGCAGACACGGCTTAAAAAAGTGCAGGAAATACAACTGGCGGCTTTCAGTTGTTTCTTTACATTAATTAGTACAATTTTTGGAGATTTCCGCAAGTATACTATTCAAAAACGAGAAATGCAATACCCGATTTTCGAATCCTTTGCAAATTCTTGAAAGAGATTTGACGGGGCGGCAATAATCACAAAAAAACGCCTTAACTGACTTTTCATTTTGGCAGATTACATATATAATATGATGAGTGGACTTCCTGAATAAGCAATTCATGCGAACATGTGATTTTCAGGAAGAGAATTCACTGGCTATCAGAGCTCATTTTATGAAGGAGGATTTCAAAATGTTAGTTTCTGCAAAAGAAATG
>DGRU01000211.1 GCA_002390025.1 Lachnospiraceae bacterium UBA4380 | reverse complement strand
GTTAATGTGCCACACCCTTTTGTGATCGATCTTATCAGAACCCTCTGTTATCCTTCATCACAATCTTCAGCATAGCAAATCAACCCTACTGTCTTCGCCAGTAAAGCTAAAGGTAAAGCTAAAGATAAACCCGAAGGTGTGATTGACGGTGATAGTGCGGTTCATCAGATTTCTCCTGAAACAGTGATCGATAAATGTGTTCGAAAAAAAGTTAAAACTAAAACGTTTAAAAAGTTGCTGCAACTTGTTTTGAATCATAGCACCGGAAAAATGGGACTGTCAATAACTTTTTTTGGATTTTTATAACAAATCCGCCACTTTCGGGTGCCGATAATGCATATTATACCCTGTGTTTGTGTATGATTATAAAACTGCACAATCACAATACGAATAAAGGACAATTGGGCTCAGGACTGTTTTTCCAGCCTCATTTTCCGGTAGCGTCCCGGAGACAGGCCTATATAGCGGGTGAACAGCCTGGTGAAATAGGCAGGATCGTGAAAACCGCAGTCCCTTGCGATTTCCGCGATGGAATCCTCTGTTGAGGACAGGCGCATCTGGGCCTCGCCCAGGCGCAGGCGCAGCAGGTACTGCTTGAAATTGTAGGAGGTTTCTTTCTTGAAGACCCGGGACAGGTGCCAGGAACTGACGAAAAACTGTCTGGCGGTCTCTTCCAGGGTCACGTTCTCCCCGAAGTGTTCATTCAGGTACTTTTCAACCGAGATACACAGGGGATCGACCTCTTTTGAGGATACTTCTACACCGCGCACTATGGTGCGCAGCAGTTCCACGACGGCCAGCAGCAGTTTGTGCGTAAAGCGCAGGTTCCGCTTTTCTCCGGTGGCTGCGTATTTGGCGATCATCAGGCAAAGCTCCTGCAGTTCTTCTGTCTGGTCGGATCTGCGCAGCACGGGCGCGCAGGAAGGGTCGATCAGAAGTCCGGGACGCAGTTCCGGAATATAGAGCCCCCCGATCCCCACGGCCAGTGTCTTATAGCTGTCACATTCGGCCGGGAACTCATCGTGCATCACCCCGCGGTTGCAGAGGACAACATCACCCTGATTGAGCTCATAGAGACGCCCTCCGATCGTATACTTGCCGCTGCCCTCCAGCAGGATGAAGATCTCTGAATAATCTTCGTGCCGGTGCAGGACCTGATAATGCCCCCGGGTCCAGTCCGCCGCTGCCACATGGACGATCCACGGCTCTGTTTCACGGCGGCCGGGAAAATCGTTCTTGTCGAATAGTAAAAGCGGATTTCTGAGAACCTCCTCCATTTCTGCTGCCCCCCTTACAATGCCTTTTGTGAAAAACTGTGCCGCACACAAATAAACAAATTCGTCCGCGGGACAAAACATACCCCATGTGCATCAGTTTACCATACTCCTCCCTGTTTTTGAACTTTTTTGTGCGGTTTAAAAGAAAATGCGTGCACGCGCACGCTTTTTTTAGGAAAATTGAACGTTTTTGCAAGGTAAAATATGGCGTTTTTGGACTTTTTGACGAAAGACGGGAGCGTTTCATTCGAATTCTGACGTGAGAAAGACTAAATGCCTATAAGCCCTTTCTTTTAAAAGGACCTTTTGGGGGAAGCTTTTTCTGTCAGAAGATGTATAAATGCAATAAAATGTACAAATCTTATGCAAAAAAATCCAATTCAAGTCCTGAAACAGTGCCGCTTTAGCGAAATAAAGAACTGCGCAAGAAAGTCTATTTTGTTCTTTTCTCTGTTCTGATACAGTTTAACAGAGAGGGTGTCCGCAGAAGGTTCTGCGGATCTTTAGGGGCGGCATAATATATGCCGAAGAAAGGAGTAACGTTATGAAAAAGCAGATAGTAGCCGGACTGATCAGTGCGGCAATGGCCCTGACACTTCTGGCAGGCTGCGGCAGCAGTTCCTCCGGTTCAGCAGCTCCGGCAGCTGATGCGGGAGACGCCAAGTCGGAGAACAAGTATGAGATGGCTTATGTTCTCTCCACCAGAGACGAATTCCTCGGAACACTGGAAGAGAATGTCGCGGCAGCGGCAGAAGAGCTGGGCGTAGGCATGGAAATGAAGTACGCCGGCGAGGATTCCCAGAAGATGATCGACTGCATCTCGGCTGCCAAGACAGAAGGCAAGGACGCTGTACTTGTCAACCTGAACGCGGCAGAGGATGCCCAGGCCTGCATTGAGGCGGCCGGCGATATGAAGGTCGTTTTCATCAACCGTGTACCGGCTGATTACGGCGTACTGGGAGACTCCGCAGCGGCCGTTGCTTCAGACGAGAATACCTCCGGTGCATACCAGGGTGAGTATCTGGCAAAATATTTCACTGATAAGGGCCAGACAGAAGTTTCCTACGTGCTTCTGCGCGGTACAGAAGGCCTGGTTCACACAGACCTCCGTACAGACAAGGCCATCGAAGCCATGGAAGCAGCCGGGCTCAAATTGACAGAAGCTGCCCGCATCCATGCAAACTACAACCGTGTGACAGCCAGAGACGCTTTTAAGGCTGACGTCATCGAAAAAGGTGTGAAGTACGACTGCATCATCTCCAACAATGACGCTATGGCACTCGGCGCAATCGCAGCTCTGAATGAAGCGGGCGCTGACCTCAAGGCAACTCCCATCGTCGGTATCGATGCAACCCTCGACGGACAGGATGCCATCAGGAACGGCGAAATGGCTATGACGGTCTTCCAGAGCGCACCCGGACAGGCCAAGAGCTCCGTCCAGGCGGCAATCAATATGCTGGAAGGCAAGGATCTTGCAGAAGGAACAGAATGCGAAGTCGCTTCCGACAGCCCTTATGTTCTGTACTTCCCTTTCGAGCCTGTTACAGCTGACAACGTTGACAGCCTGAAGTAAGCACGCGAAAAGGCAGACAGGCCGCTGATCGGGCTTGTCTGCCTTTGTTTTGTTTTACAGCACTTGTTTTGTTTTATAGCGCCTGTTTTATGGCACTTGTTCTATGGCACGGTCCACGCGATGCATTTTTCCGCCTGACAGAGATGTTTTTTCCACCTTGCGGAGATGTTTTTCCGTCTTGCGAAAGAGGCATCTGTGATCAGCAGTTCTCGCGGATCAGGATCTTGTTATTGAAGTAATACTTTTTCTTTTCCGGTTCGCGTTCATAGACCAGGTATTCGAAGAGAACGCGCATGGAAAAACGGCCCTGTTTGGTCAGACCGCCGTTCAGAGTGCAGGCGACTTCGCCGCTCTTGATGAGGCGGAGGATCTCCGGGTATTTTTCATAGCAGATGATCACCGGCTGTACAGCCGAACCGGTCTCGCTTCTGTAGTCGCGCACAGCACGGCAGATATCGGTGACACAGCCGCAGGTGATGAAGAGGGAATCGATTTCGGGATTCTCCTGCAGCATTTCCATTGTCTGGCTGTAGGCGTCCTCGGGAGTCTCCAGAATATAGCGGACATTGCAGATGCGGCTGTCGGGGTACTGCAGGCCTACACTGTCGGTGAAGGAGCGCTCACGCTGCTCATGAGAGAGCATGTTGTGGCAGGAGATAATGCCGATGCTTGCCGGCTTCTTCATAAAGAGATCCAGCATTCGAGCGGCAACACTGCCGGACTGCAGCATGTTCTGTCCCACATAGCAGAGGATATTATCCAGAAAGAGTTCCGAATTGACGATGACGACCGGGATCTTCTTTGCCAGAAGCTCCTTGATCGCTTCTGTGACAGTCTCGGAACGGATAGGAAGAATGACGGCGCCGGAAACATTGTCTTCAGCCAGACGGCGGATACATTTGGTCTGTGCCTCGGCGTCAGAGGAACCGAACTCGTGGTACTCGACCTGAATATTGAAGCTCTGGAAATCCTGGCGCACGATCTCGAAGCCTTTTTTGATATCGGCCGCGGCACTTACTCCGGGCAGGACGACAGCGATCTTCATTTTTCTCTTCTGATAATTCAGAGCCTTGGCCAGAGGATTGGCCTCATAGCCGTACTCTTCCAGAAGCCTTTTGATCTCCTGACGTTTCTTCTCACTGACGCCCGGCCGGTTGTGGATGACCTTGTCGACAGTCGATTTGGTCGTGCCCGCCAAGTTTGCGATCTGTTGTAATGTGATTCCCATGAAAGATTCCTCTTTGTGGTGACATTATTTGAAAAGTATCTGCAGGTCAGTCTGCAAAAAGTGTGTCCCTGCATACAATTGTTAGACGATTTCAGAATAGCACAGGATTTTCGAGAAGACAAGAAAAGCCGATTCTGGAATACCGGTGTTCCGAAAGGTATACAGTTCTTTGATCCCGTAAAACGGCCAAAGACGAGTCAAGAGGAAATGTACTGGCAAAATGCATAAAAAAATCGTTGTTGATTTATACATTATGTCAATGGAAATTTCCCCGGAGAAAGGATAGAATATCATCAACGACACCGGTATCGTAACAAACAAAAACCGCTGAGAACCCGGTGTCGTAAATTTAAAACCGAGCGCGATACCGGTATCGCAGGTACCGCGTGATAAGGGATAAACACAGGACGGATACACACATACATAATTGCCTGACGACAACAGATTTCACGAAACGGGGGTGATGAAGAGGCAGAAGAGGGGGTAACAGTTGATATCTGTTTTGAGCCTGAATGATCGGCAGCGGTCCTGAGGGCGTACAGATCAGCAGCAAAGGTAGAAATTCACAATAGTAATTGCTTACAGGGAACTTATTAACGAAAGAGATTACAAATTAATTCAATTAATTTTTATTTAAAAGGAGAATGATTATGTTAAAGGTTGGTATTGTTGGCTGCGGTATGATCGGTAAAGAGCATGCAAAGAGAATCCAGTACAAGATCATGGGTGCTGAGGTTGTTGCAGTTTGTGATGTCTTCGAGGCAGGCGCAAAGGCAGCTTCCGACCTGATCGGCGGCGTTAAGATCTACACAGACGCTGATGCACTGATCGCAGATCCCGAAGTTGATGCAGTCGTTGTTACAACACCCGGCAACTTCCACAAGAACCCCATCCTTTCCGCCATCAAGGCCGGCAAGCCCGTTTTCACTGAGAAGCCCCTCACAACCACTGCTGCAGACTGCAAAGAGATCGTTGATGCAGAGATGGCTTCCGGCAAGCACCTCGTACAGGTCGGCTTCATGCGCCGCTATGACCGTGGTTACAACCAGGTCAGAGATCTCATCCGGAGCGGTGAGTTTGGTAAGCCCATGATCCTGAAATGCACACACCGCGCTGAGAGCGTTGATGATTCCTACACCACTGAGATGGCTGTTACAGATACCGCGATCCACGAGATCGATGTTCTGCCCTGGCTGATCGGCGACGGCGAGGAGTGGGATGAAGTTCAGTGCCTGTTCCCCCGCACAACCAAGAATGCACACGAAGGCCTTGCAGATCCTCAGGTTATGATCATGAAGACCAAGAGCGGCGTT
>DGRU01000212.1 GCA_002390025.1 Lachnospiraceae bacterium UBA4380 | reverse complement strand
CCGGGTGAAGTTCTCGGTGCAACCCGTGATGCTGCAGAAGATGCAGGCCGCGGCGTTCTCGGAGCTGTGAGAAATCCGCAGGGCCAGGTTCTCGGAGCAGTACGCACCGGTGACTCCAGCGCGATGGTAACCTGGGCGGTCATCCTGATGCTTGCTGCAAGCGGCATTGTCGGATGGTTCAACGTGTATCAGAGAAGAAAAAGAAATATCTAATTAATTAAACATCTTGCTACTGTAGAAGTTACTGAAAAAGACTCACATAGCAGCACACAAAAGCAGGCCCCCGCTCATTGCAGCGGGGGCCTGCGGGATCTATGCATGGAGGAAAACTCGATGTTACATTTAGGACCGCCGCTCATGTCTATGGACCTGTACCTCCGCCGGGAGAAAGGCACAGTCTCAGGTGTGATCCACGATAAAAGGGCCGGGAGGGAGGGCTGCATTTCAGGACTTGACCAGCTGCTCCTCTATCTGGATGCTGTCATCAGCGAAGACCCGGGCAGGCTGGATGCCGGCGCAGGAAAAAGCCGCGCCCCGGAACTTCCGGAGATGTCGGAGTCATTTGCCAGGATACCGGTAAAGAATGTAAAAAAGCTGGAGCTTCATGTCACCGGCTGTAAGTATCGGACTATTCAGGGAGATATCTGTTCTGTGGAAGAAGGGGTACGGGAAGTCCTGGTTTTTAAGAGCGATCTGGAACTGTTGAGGCGGATACATCAGCTGGTCTGATGCTGTTGTTATAGATTCCGTGTGCTTACATCTTCAGGTATCTTTGATTTCTGCTTTTTGGTTTATCAGGAATCTCCATTGTAATCAGCTTTTGGCGAAGGGCTGGCTCGAGATAGTTCCTGTAAAATGAACTTCTTGATTTCAGTCCGAGCGCAGACATCAGCTGCGAGGCAGTGTACGGCATATGATATTCCATAACGCGAAGCAGTTCCTGTACCTGCCTGCTGTAGATTGTCGCGCCGTTCTTCTCCTGTTCTGTCACTTCTATGAGTGTTTCCGAGATCATTTTCAAAATGAATTCAATAAAGACATCTGAATTGTCGTTTTTGTTGCTTTCTGCAATGCTCTTGTAGTACTCTTCCTGGTATTGATATATTCTGCTTTCCATCGGAACAAATTGGAAAATGGAGTTCCATTCTTGAAGCAGTGCTGTCTGCCACAACCGCGCCATTCTCCCGTTTCCATCAGCAAAGGGATGGATAAAGACAAATTCATAATGAAAAACGGAAGACACAATCAGCGGATGTACGGTTCCCTTTGCCTCGGACAGCCACTGAAACAGGCCTTTCATCTGAATCGGCACCAGGTGCGGCGGCGGAGCCATGAATATACAGACATCGCCGTCAAAGACTCCTTCATCATGGGTCCGGAACGTGCCGGATTCTTCCATTGTAAGATTGGTCATAATCCCATGAAGCGTCTGCAGATCCTCTATGGAGTACGGGTCAAACTTTCCGAGCATATCATAGGCTTTGTATGCATTTTTCACTTCCTGGATTTCCCTTTGTGGGCCGATGACATTTTTCCCCGCAATGACACTTCGGACATCATCCAGTGTCAGAGAATTTGCTTCGATGGCCAGGGAAGAATGGATAGACCTTATCCTGTTGTTTCTGCGCAGGTATGGTTTGGAATCCATGGTCTTATAGCCGGATATCCGGCCGACGGACTCTGCAATCTCCGCAATCAGCTCTACCATGCGGTTCGTAATCGAATATGGCGGTGTATAACGGTCACTCATATCCTTCCCTTTCCGTTCTCTCACTGTCTACAGACTGCTTATCAGAGTGGTTTTCCTTCTATTACCATTATAAAGAATCGCAGGGGAGGATTCAATAACATGTATGTTATCTTATGCCTTTTCTTGTGCCCGTTTCGCTGAGAAGTGCGGGAAGCTTTGGTGTTTAAGAGCGGTCTGGAGCTGGTGAAAAGGATATATCAGATGGTTTAAGCGCTTTATTCTGTGCGTTGGGTGTTTGCGGATGGGATGAAGAAACATGGTGCGTTGACATGATTTATGATTGATTGTATAATATGGGGAAGAGGAGCACTGCGCAAGCGGTTGACCTCTGATACAAGTTTTAGTTTAAGCTTTTAGCTTTGCAACCGTCACTTGCCAGAGTGGCGGTTGTTGCTTTTCCTCGTGATTTTCAGCGTGAAACGACCTCCCCATCCGGGAGGTCGTTTGTTTGGATTTTGTATTGTTTCAATGTGCCGTCTCTGCCAGGAAGGTCTGAATGTTGTTTCCTGAAGAAATCTGCCGCACCAGCTTTTGTGGCTGAAGCTCCTCTGCCTTGAGGTAGCGTACCTGGACTTCCTGCCGGGGCGCTTTGGCCCGGTTCATATCGGCCGCGGTCTCGGTCAGGGCGCCGAACATCGGAGCTGCGACAGCCAGCCCTGTGGCTGCTATCAGGGCAGCGACGGTAATGCGGATTCTGTTTTTCGGATAGTGTTTCATTGCGGCCCCTCCTCCGGTTTTTAACTCATGCTTTCACATATAAAGACCGGAATAAGAGGAAAAGGTCACATCTCAGGCTCTTTTTCTGTGCAGATATGCATTGAACCAGCCGGCGATGCCGCTGACAGCAAGCATCAGCATCACAGCCCAGATAACCAT
>DGRU01000176.1 GCA_002390025.1 Lachnospiraceae bacterium UBA4380 | reverse complement strand
CAAGGAGGTGCGTATGGGCATTTTTTCAAATATTTTCAGATACCGCGAAGCGGGAGAGGGACCGAATGCCGATAACGTAGAGCGCTTCGGGGAGCCGGCCCGCTCTCTGTTCACAAGCTCCAAGGTCCTGACTCTGCACCATGACATCGAGATCACAGACGATGCGGGTAATGTCGTCTACCGGGCAAAGAGTGAATTTCCCTCGATCCGCGATAAGACAGATCTCTTCACCGCGGACGGGAAGCATGTCTCCCACATAGAGAGAAAGATTCTGTCGCTCCACGAGAAGCACTTTATCAGCATGGCGGACGGGACCGAGTTCGAACTGTCCAATGAACTCTTTCACCTGATCAAGGACATCACCAATATCGAGGGCCTGGGCTGGCAGCTCCGGGGAAACATCCTGGGGCTGAATTTCGAGCTTTACGATGAGCACGACCGCATCATCGCCGTGATCGCTCAGAAGATGCTTTCCCTGCACGACAAATTCTGCATCGATATTTACAGACCGGAATATCAGGATACTGTCGTCACGATCCTGATCACGCTGCAGCACATGATCAGGGACCGCGAGGCCTCCTCATCCGCTTCGGCCGGATCGTCGGCAGGAGAGTAAGGCCTGCCGGCCGTGTCGGCAATCCGATGGATATTGCCAGCATGGTCCTGTTCCTTTGCTCTGATAAGGCAGGGTTCATTACCGGGGAAAATAAAGCTGTCTGTGCTGTTTCCAAAGCTTTCCTCGAAATGCTGAACGAACTTTTTCAGCACAAGATCCATATTGAGTCTGTCCTTGCTGACGAACTGGTTCTTGTCACGCTCACCGGCGTCATAGGTCTTGCTGTTGATCGCCTCCTCAGCAATGAACAGGTTGTAAAACCAGATTTCGAAGATACGGTTGGATATCGCGACCTGGCCTTCCACGTCTTTTAGAAAATAGAAAAACCCTTCACCACAGCTCTGATCCGGTCTGAATCTGCTTGTTCAGCGCCATGGTGAAGGGTTTTTCCACATAAAGGGGGAGTATGAAAATCTATTTTGGAAAGCTGGAAGTTCGCTATGAAGGAAACCGTCATCATCCTGCTTTCTGACTGCCGTTTCCTGTCTTCCGCTTACAAGTGATATCATACACGATGATTCTAAAATGCCGATTTATGATTTATAAAGAAATCATAAGAAATTCGGAAATAGTTTTGGAAAACGATCTGCGAATGTTTTTTCAGCATAGTGCCGGGCTGTTGACCACACTTGTAAACACTAGTTCATGGCTGGATTTACAAGGCTGAATGTTTGCCTGAAAGGTCTTTCTGCCAGGAAAGGGGCCGCCTTTATCGTGAATAAGGGGCTGTACGCTGTGTCAATTATTCCGGAATGGTTTATAATAGTTTATGGAAAGCTGTTTTGCAGAGCGAGTGCCGGGGGATCCCCGGCACAGCTGTTATCAGGAGCTGTTATTCAGGAGGATAAGGATATGCTGGAAGTGGGAAGCAAGGCACCGGAGTTTTCTCTGCAGGACCAGAATGGGGAATTCCATTCTCTCTCTGATTATAAGGGGCAGAAGGTCATCCTCTATTTTTATCCTAAGGATATGACCGGAGGCTGCACGAGCCAGGCATGCAATTTCCGTGACCTGTATCCCCAGCTGCGGGAGAAGGGCGCAGTGGTGCTGGGCGTGAGCAAGGATACGGTCGAGTCACATAAGAGGTTTGAGGAGAAGCACGGGCTGCCTTTTACGCTGATCCCGGTCTTCCATATGGGAACAACATATGGGAATAATGGGAATAAAAAACGCCTTTGGCTTTGATGTGCCAAAGGCGTTTTTGCGTTCCGGCGCGGAGGCGCGGTCATTATGCCATCAGGTCTGTCAGGGTCTCCAGCATTTTCGGGATATCGTACGGTTTTGCCAGATGTCCGTTCATACCGGCTTCCAGAGCAAGCTTGCGGTCTTCCTCGAAGGCGTTCGCCGTGACGGCGACGATCGGGACTTCCGCCTTTTCGCGGTCCTCCATGGCCCGGATCAGGCGGGCCGCTTTATAGCCGTCCATGACAGGCATTTGAATATCCATCATGATGATATCGTAGGTTCCCGCAGGCGCTTCCTCCATCAGTCTGACAGCTTCTTCGCCATTGTTGGCGATCACGACTTCCAGGCCTGACTCCGTGAGAATGGCCACCGCGATCATCTGGTTCACTTCGTTGTCTTCCGCCAGCAGGACCTTCCTGCCTGTGAGGTCGACTTTCTTCTCCTCGGGTTCGGCCTTGTTCTCACCGGCATGGGAGGGCGCTGACAGGACATTGCGGAGCTCCGACATGAAAATGGGCTTGGAGCAGAAGGCTGTCACGCCCGCTTCTGCAGCTTCCTTTTCAATATCCGCCCAGTCGTAGGCGGTCAGGATGATGATCGAAGCCTCTTCTCCGGCTATCTGCCTGATCCTCCTCGTCACCTCGAGTCCGTTCATGTCGGGCATCTGCCAGTCAACGATATAGACGCTGAAGGGGTCTTCCTGCTGCCTGGCTTCTTTGCAGCGGATGGATGCCTCCTTGCCGGAGCTCGTCCAGTCTGATCTCAGCCCGAGCTTTCGGAGCATGGAGCATACGGACAGGCAGCTGTCTGTGTCATCGTCCACGACCAGGGCCCTCTGTCCCTGAAGCTCAGGCATGCTTTCGATCTCGTTGGCATCATTGCTGAGCCGGCAGGGGATCGTCACGATGAACTCGGTCCCCAGGCCCTCCTCGCTGTTGACGGAAATGGTGCCGCCCATCATATCCACGATACTCTTGGTGATCGCCATGCCCAGGCCTGTGCCCTGTATTCCGCTGACGGTACTGGTCTTCTCACGTGTAAAGGCTTCAAAGATCGTCTTCTGGAATTCCTTGCTCATGCCGATGCCTGTATCCTTGATGCGGAATTCAAATACGGCGTGCTCGGGGATGGGAGAGTTCTTTTCCGATACACAGAAGCTGATCGTTCCGCCGTTTGGCGTGAACTTTATGGCGTTGGACAGAATGTTCAGGAAGACCTGGTTCATGCGCAGCTTGTCGACGATGATATCTTCATTTTTGACATTCTGCGTCTCGATATTGAGGTTCAGCTGCTTGGATGATACATTCGCGTGAATGATCGTCCGCAGGTCGTGGATCAGGTCGGGCAGATGGACCGCTGTCTCATCCAGCGTCATTTTGCCGCTTTCGATCCGGCTCATGTCCAGCACGTCATTGATCAGGGACAGCAGATGCTGACTGGATATCGTGATCTTGCTCAGGTAATCCTTTACCTCTTCCTTGTTATCTATATGGGAGGTGGCAAGGGCCGTAAACCCGACGATCGCGTTCATCGGGGTACGGATGTCATGGGACATATTATTGAGGAAGGCGGTCTTGGCCTTATTGGCATGCTCCGCCGCGACCAGGGCGTTGGCCAGCGCATCTCTCTGGTTGCGGTCCTCGCGGACGGATTCCGTTACATCGCTGTAATATCCGCGCAGACTCTGCCTTCCGTTTTCATCGGCCACAACGGTACCGCCGAATCGTGTATACATCTCATGGCCGTCCGGATGGATCCAGAGGTTGATGCACTCGGACAGTTTTCCGGAGAGCATCTCCTCGATCCGTTTCATGACGCCCGGTCTTTCCGATTCGGGAACATGGGAATACCACGCGTCATAGATTTCCTCCTCTGTCAGATCCTTGCCGGCGATCCCGAGGAGTTCTTTCATCTTGTCATTTGCGCGCAGCCGGGAGGCCTTGCCCTCCTCCAGGGTCATATGCCACATTCCGAAGCCGGCGTCGGCCATGATGCCGTCTGTATCAGCCAGCTCCTGCTTGCTGTATTCGAGTTCGAGTTTGCGCTCTTCCTGCTCCAGCTGTTCGAGACGGACTTCTGTCGTGTCTGTTTTCAGAACGATGCAGTATTCGGATTCCGGGTCAACAGAATAGAAGTCAAAGCGTTTATAAAAATGCCCGTCCTCCATGTCCACTTCGATATCCACCGAATAGGGTTCCTTGATCTTGAACATTTCGAATACGGTTTTCAGATCCATCGCTTCGCGGATCCGCTGCCGGTAGGCTTCGTCTTCCGGCAGGGCGGGAATGATCTGTGTCTCCAGATATTCCCGGTAAGACCCGTGCTTGATCTTGGGGAAGATGTTGCCGTGGGCGATCATGCTGGCATCACCGATGGCCACGTCGTAGATATCGCGGGCGATATATGCCACCAGGTCAAACTGCTTGGCCAGGATCTTGCCGTTTATGGTGGTGGCCAGCTTCTCGGGGTTATTCGATTCCTCTGTAATGAAGGCGATCAGATTGCCGGACATGGGATGCCGGGTGACATTGGCGGTGATCTTCACATAGAAGACCGCGTTGTTGGGAAGGCGGGAGTAGAGCACCTTGTTCACCGCCACTACGCCGTCCATGTAGGATTTTGTCAATGCGTCAATACTGAAGGTGTCAAGGAAGAGCTGACGCTCCTCCGCGATCGGCAGATAGGAAGACCGTATCTCAAGATAATCCGTATAGCTCTTTTCACTGCGCTCCGGGATGAAATTTGAAGTGCCGTTCGCTTCCTCAACGTAGTTTTCAGTCAGGTTGGCGCGCACGCGGGCGAGCAGATCGTCGTTGGTCTGATGAAAGCTTTCACCCAGGCTGGTGTAAACGCTCTGCAGCTGTTCCTCATACCGTTTCCACCGGGTGATGTCTGTAAAAGTCGCGTAAATATACTGCTTTCCGTAATTGTCAATGAAAGCAAAGTGGATCACGCACCAGATCAGGTTCCCCTTCCAGGTGGTCCGGCGGATCGTGATATCATGCTCACCGTTCGCACTGACATGGTTGGTCAGAATATTCCGGAGGATCCCGCGGTCTTCCGGCCAGGTATTTGAGAACAGGTTGTCTCCGTCCATAAGCTCCAACGCCTGTTCCTGCGTGTCGCATTCCATCAATGTGACGAATGACGGTGTGACATATACGGCGGAAAGACTGCCGTCGTCATTCTGGCCGAACAGGCAGGCAATATTATTTACCTGGTATACGACCTGCAGGAAATTCTGGTGGGACTCATTTTCATTAGAAAGGTTTGCAACCGGCATTTCATGGTCCATCATCTTTGGGCTCCCTTCTTATTTTTGGGGAAATTACAGAAGCTATTCTGATTATATTTGCTGAAAAGCAGATTTTCAATATGCCGGATTGAAACGAGCGGGTTTCAGTTTTTTTGTTGAGTGAAAAAACGGAGAATCATCCCCGGGGGCCTCTTTTGCTGTCAGCATCCCGTGCTGTCAGAATCGGGAAACAGGTCACTTTCTATTTGACAGATGTCGTCTGAATGGATCCACTGGTCATCCAGGAGGATGGCGTTTGACACGAGGTCGATCTTTTTGACGGTTCCGGTCACGGATTCGTATCTGCCCTGTTTTTTATAGGCATCGTGGTCCGGGTCCTGGCAGGGAACGTAGTATGTGATCCTTGCGGACACACAGTTTTCCCTCGCCATCCGGCTGTTGAGGGTGAGGCTGTGAAGGATGCCGATCCTCCTGTCCAGTTCCTCCTTTTCGCCCTCTGTCAGGATCCGGCGGTCCTCGTACCGGGCCCTTTTGCCGGCGATCGCCTCCTGGAAGCCCCGCAGGGCATCAAATGGAGCGAAGAGCTTGGCGCGCTGCACGGTGCTCATGGGCGGATGCTTTCTGTAAAAGGCATCGTAGGTCTGCAGTCTGCCGGCCAGCCCGTGTCTCGGCCGGCCGCGCAGAAATACGTCGGCATAGGGGAAGCCTGCCGGCATGGTCATATATCCGATCGCGGGTACCATAGCAGCCTCCTTTCTTCGTGTCCTGCCTTTTCCGGTCCTCAGGCCTTGTGGCCGCCGATCTGTGTATTGCGCTCCCTGGTCATGGC
>DGRU01000011.1 GCA_002390025.1 Lachnospiraceae bacterium UBA4380 | reverse complement strand
AGGGAATGTACAGGGTCTCCCCGTCGGGAACGTGGATCAGCTGCAGGCCGCATTTCATGTTGCCGGGAAAAACCGCACTGAACACAGTGCCGCTGCCGTGAGCACGCACAAACGGTCTGGATGCAGGTGCCGGAAAATATTCAGGAGCCTTGATCATGTGGCGGACCTCCTCTGAAGACATGTGTAAGACATGTGGTAAAACACGAAACTGTGGTGACATTCCGGGCCTCTACTGCGGCCTTACGGAAAAAACAAAAGTACATTATATTGTAACATAGAACGCAAATCTACACAATCAATTCACCCTGCCTGCAGGGGGCTGTCCGAAAGCCTGGCCGCCAGTCTGCCCTAAGGCCTGTCCGCCAGTCTGTCCTAAGGCCTGCCCGACAGTCTTCCCTAAGGCCTGCCCGACAGTCTGCCCTAAGACCTGCCCGAAGGCGCCCAGAAATCTGGACGGAGCGGCCGGCCGGTCGGGAGTGCCCTCCAGATAGGTGATGGTCAGCGCCCTCCTGGCCCTTGTCATGGCGACATAGAGAAGCCTCCGCTCCTCTTCCACCTGGTCCTGTGTCCAGGCCCTCCTGGAGGGGACATTGCCCTCGTTGACATCCGGTATAAAGACGGTGTCAAATTCCAGTCCCTTGCAGGCGTGCATGGTCAGGATCCGGGCACCGGCACAGGACTCCTCCCGGCCGCTGCTTAGTGCGGCGTCCCGTCTGCGGGACCTCTCCTGCAGGGACTCCAGATGCCTGAGCCACTGCCCTGCAGCGGAAAACCTGGCGGACTCGGCCTCTGCTTCCGCCAGGACCGGGCCGGCCTGTTCAAAGTCGGAGAAGGCACAGGCGCGGTACCCTACAGAATCCAGCAGATAGCGCATGGAGTAGACAGGCGAGAGCGAAACCAGAAGTTCCAGATCCCGGATCAGTTCCTCGGCCGTCTCCCTCTCATAGCCGGCGTTCTGCAGAAGCGTCCTTTTGTCCGGCTGTCCGGATCCGGGAAAGCTCCCGGACAGAAAGCGCTCCGGTCGGTTCATGATCCGCAGAAGGTCCTCCCGCAGATTTCCCTTTCCAGGATAAAAACAGCCACGGTTTTGCCCAGCTACGGCACAGAGACCCATGGCAGCCCTGTAATAGGCGCACAAGTCCTGCAGGATCCTGGTCCTGTCCGAGAGGACAGGCTGTCTTCTGCCTGCAGCTGCCGCAAGAAAGGGAACCTGCCGCTCTTGCAGCAGGCGCACAAAGGCGGCGGCCCCGCCGTGGGTCCTGAAGATCACCGCGGTCTGTCCCCGCTCCTTCTCACTCATCTTTTTGAGTTCCGCGGCAATATAGCTGTATTCCAGTTCCCGGTCCGTAAAGGGCAGACAGCAAAAACTTCCCTGCAGGCCTGTGCCCGGCCGAAAAGCCTTGTCGATGCGGTTTTTATTGGCGCGGATCAGGGCAGAGGCCGCCCGGATCACCTGTCTCCCGCATCGGTAATTGGCTGTCAGAAAAACGATCCGGTCCTCCCCGTCCCAGGAACCAGTCACCCTGTCCGGTTCCTCTTTCACTCTGTCCGGTTCCTCTTTCACGATGGCCTGTGCTCCCGTCACATAGTCCGACAGGAAGCGCTGCATGATCAGTGGGTCCGTCCCGCGGAAGCCGTAGATGGACTGATCGTCATCTCCCACCACAAAGAGATTGTCGGAGGGAGCCGCCAGAAGCTGCAGGGCCCGGTACTGGGCGGGACTGACATCCTGGAATTCATCGACCAGGATCCAGCGAAAGCGCTCCCGCCAGGCGGCGAGCAGGTCCGGTTTTTCCTGCAGGAGCCTTACACAGCGCAGGATCATATCATCGAAGTCCAGCCAGCCCCGCCCCTCCAGATAGGCGTCATAGATCTCCACGAGTGAAGGAGCCCAGCTCTGCCTGCAGGGAAGGCCGTTTTTGTACCTGCTGATCACAAGCTGCAGTTCCTCCGCCGTGGTCTTTTCCGGCAGAAAAGGCAGGGGGAGACTGCACAGATGGCGCAGGTAGTCCTGTTTTGCAGCCGGATCTATGAGCCTGAGCCCGGTTGCGGAGGACGCCTGCAGGATCCTGAAAAAAACAGAATGAAATGTTCCGAATACCGTTTCCGGGTGCGGGCAGGAAAGCAAAAAGCGCCTGCGCATATGTGCAGCAGCCGCCCTGGAGAAGGTGAGGACCAGTATGGAGGATGGATCGACGCCCCGCTCCTCGATCAGACAGCGGATGCGCTCCACCAGCACAAATGTCTTTCCGCTTCCCGGTCCGGCAATAACGGCACAGGGCCCCGCCCCCTTTCGGATGGCGGTTTCCTGTGCCGGATCAGCTTTCTGTTCACTTCTGTTTCCCATTTTTGCCTCGCGATGATTCGAGCCGGAGTATCCGGACCTTTCACATAGGATGCCCGGGGTATGATAAGGCATGTTTCAAAACAAAAAATGTATCCCCTTCCGTGAACCTTGTCAGATCAGAAAAGCTTCTCGATGGATCTGCGGATCCTGGAGAGGGACTCCTCTTTGCCCAGGATCTCCAGGATCTCAGTTGCACCTGCGGGCGTCACGCTCTTGCCGGAGACCGCAATGCGGACAGGCCACAGAACATAGCCGTTCTTATAGCCTTTTTCCGAAATAAATGCCTTGAGGGCCGCGTAGAGATCCTCGTTTGTCCATAAATCCTGTGCCTCGAGGACGGGCAGGACCTCCTGCAGGACTGTGAGGGCCGTCTCCGGGCTGGTCTTCATCTTCTTATGGCGGAAAAGCTCCGCATCATAGTCGGGGAGCTCCTCAAAGAAGGAGACCATATCCGGGATATCGGGCCAGATCTCGATGCGGGTGCGCACCATCTCGGAGATCTTGCGCAGGTCGAGGTCTTTGCTGATGGCCTTCCTGAGCCAGGGCTCCGCCTGTGTGAAGAAGACATCGGGATCCATGGCCTTGAGGTATTCTCCGTTCATCCAGCGCAGTTTCGTGTAATCGAAGACAGAGGGAGAACGGCCCATGCGGTGGTAGTCAAACTGCTCCACCAGCTCCTCGAGGGAGAAGATCTCCCTGTCGCTGTCGGGGGACCATCCCAGAAGGGCGATGAAATTGACGACTGCTTCCGATACAAATCCCTGCTCGATCAGATCCTCGTAGGAAGAGTGGCCGCTGCGCTTGGACAGCTTGTGGTGGTCCTCATCCGTGATCAGTGGGCAGTGGATGTACTTGGGGATCTCCCAGCCAAAGGCCTCATAGAGACGGTTGTACTTGGGCGTGGAGGAGATGTACTCGTTGCCGCGGATGACATGGGTGATGCCCATGAGGTGATCGTCGACGACATTGGCGAAATTGTAGGTGGGATAGCCGTCGGATTTGATGAGGATCATGTCGTCAAGCTCTTTGTTCTCGACCGTGACATCGCCGTAGAGCTCGTCCGTGAAGGTCGTGGTGCCTTCCTGGGGATTGTTCTGGCGGATGACATAGGGCATGCCCGCAGCCAGGTTTTTCTCGACCTCTTCCTTGGACAGGTGGAGGCAGTGCTTGTCGTAGACATTGATCTCCTTGCCCTCGATGGTCTGTGTCAGTGAAGCCAGACGCTCAGGGGTGCAGAAGCAGTAATATGCCTCACCCTTTTCGATCAGCTCCTTTGCATACTTTGTATAAATGCCTGCAGCGACGCGCTCACTCTGAACGTAGGGGCCGACACCGCCGTCCTTGTCAGGGCTCTCATCGGGGATCAGTCTGGTCTCTTCCAGTGTGCGGTTGATGATCTCCACCGCTCCCTCGACCTGACGGACCTGGTCGGTATCTTCGATGCGAAGGATGAAATCTCCGCCCTCGTGCTTGGCGATGAGATAGGCATAAAGCGCTGTGCGCAGGTTTCCGACATGCATGCGGCCAGTGGGACTGGGCGCGTATCTGGTTCTGATTTTCATAGTCTGCTCCAATGTATTGTGTAGGGTTAAAAGTTTCCTGTGACCTTCTATTGTATTCTCGGCCTGCTGAGAGGGATCCTCTTGTACTGTACTCCGGCGAATCCTCCTCTATATGTACTCCACTCAGGCGGATCCCTTTTTACTGTACTCCGGTGGATCCGAATCCGCCCCGGTCCTCACTGTCCAGGTGCTCCGTCTCCTCAAAAATGAGGTCGGGCTGGCGGCGTTCTATGCGGAACTGGCAGATCCTGTCGTTGATGTGGATATGTGTGTCCCGCATGGCGATGACGGGCATTCTCCACAGATCACCGTCTCCGCAGTAGGAATTGTCGACGACACCGTGGTGGTTGGCCTGAATAATGCCGAAATTTTTGTAGGTGCTGCTGCGGGGAACGATATGGGCCTCATACCCCTCGGGAAGCTTCATGGCCACCCCCAGGCTGATGAGGCGGAAATCGCCCTTTTTGAGTTCAACATCCTCAGCGGAGCGAAGATCGACCCAGTTGGCGCTGTTGGTAGGCGGCTGCAGCTTGTCAATCTGATCGCTCAGATAGCGGACGCGGATCTTCAGCGGCGCTTCCTTCTCAGGAGTCTGAGAAGTTTGAAAAGTCTGATAAGTCTCAGGCTTCCGTGCGGAAGTCCCGGCGGGTGCGCCGCCTTTCTGCCTGCCCTCCCCGGTATCTTCTGTCTCTCCGGTCCCTGCACTGACCCATTCCGAGGCCTGTGTCAGAGGGGCCGCAGTGTCGTCAAAGCTCCAGCCCACCTTGTCCGCCGCTGCTGTCGCAAGCTGATCGCAGCGCTCGTTTTCCGGGTGGTCAGCATGGCCCTTGACCCAGCGGAAGGTCATTTTATGGGGGGCAAGCGCTTTTAAGAGGCGGGTCCACAGGTCCTGGTTCTTGACGGGTGCTTTTGAAGAGGTCACCCAGCCGTTTTTCTGCCAGTTGGTGATCCAGTTCTTTGCAAAAGCGTCCACAACATACCTGGAATCCGAATAGATCACGCCCTGACAGGGCTCGCCAAAGCGGCCGATCTCTTCCAGGGCCGCAATGACCCCCATCAGTTCCATGCGGTTGTTGGTGGTGTGCGGATAGCCGCCGGAGAGCTCTTTTTCAAGCGTCTGCCCCTGCGCGTTCTGCACCCGGACGATGGCTCCGTAGCCGCCGGGACCGTCCGGATTGCCGCGCGCAGCTCCGTCTGTAAAAATAATGACTTTCATATAGTCTGTTTCCTTTTATCAGTTTTACTGCCAGGTCCCCTCCTGCAGAAACCTGTCAGCCCGCTCCCTGGCCTTGTCAACGATGGCGCGGTCATAGCCCAGGGTCCCCAGAAGGGCAATGGCATTACAGGAAGTCGATGGTCCCTCCATCAGTCTGTAGGAGAAGCGCACGTCTCCGTCCACGATCTCCTCTCCGAAATGGAAGTTGTCATAGACATCCTGCAGAAGTCCTGTCAGTTCAAGGTCGTGTGTGGCCGCAAAGCACAGGGTCTTTGTCCCTGCAAAGCAGCGCAGGATCTCCGCGGAAGCGGCGATGCGCTCCACGGTGTTGGTGCCCCTGAGCACCTCATCGATGCAGCACAGGACCGGCCTCAGCATACCGTTTCTCTCTGAGCCGCCTGAAGCAGCTTCTGCCGGCACGGCAGCGTCCGTCTCCTCCTCTGCCGCGACGAGGATCCTCCGCAGGGACTTGATCTCCACAATAAAGTAGCTCTCGCCGTCCTGCAGGCTGTCCCTGAGAGCCATAGAGGAATAGATCCGGTAGCAGTCGGCGCGATATCTCTGAGCCGGAGCTATGCCCGCCGTCTGGGACAGAAGGGCGCACAGGGCCGCTGCCTTGAGGAAGGTGGATTTTCCGGAGGCGTTGGAGCCGGTCAGAAGGACAGGGCGGGGGGCTTCAATGCTGTTGCTGACGGGATCCGCCAGAAGCGGATGATACAGGTCCCGGGCGGAAAAGGAGGCGTCCTCTTCCAGAATGGGAACCGCATAAAAAGGCAGGGTCTGCCGCCAGGAGGCAATGCTGATGCAGGCATCGATCCGCCCGGTCACAGTCAGAAGGGCATCGATCTCCTCCTGTCTTCCCCTCATCTGCGCCAGCATGTTGTTGAATTTGATGAGATCCAGATGAAAGAGGATCCGCACGTATTCCATGATAAAGCCAAAGGGGTCGGAATCCGTTCCCGCACTCCCCAAAAGCACAGAAGACCCTCTGCGGAAATTGGTAAAAGCCCTGAGCAGGCCGGGGATCTGCTGCGTCTCCTCCCTGACGGCGGGGCAGTTCTCTTTTTCCAGGGCCTGAGCGCAGTCCAGCAGGCGGAAAATGTAGTTGAACACCTGAAAATAGGGTGCGATGACAGCCTTTTCCTTAAAATACGTGCGCAGGTTCCAGGCAAAAACGAACAGCAGCACCAGAATGCCGATCCCTGTGTGGAGGAACATCAGTCCGAAGGCCGCAAAGGGCGCTGCGGCCGCAATATAGTGCGGCAGATTTCTGCGCTCCCCCAGAGCGGTTGTAAAATCAATGTAGTCGTAGAGGGAATAGCGTCCCGCGTGTCCCAGTCCCGACAGGATCTCCTGCAGGCGGATCCTGGCCCCCTCGTTGGCGGGGTCCGAAAACCAGTCGTATTGGTCCTGCCTGAAAGCCAGTTCCCGGACACTCATGGAGGGCGTGCGCAGGAGGTGATAGAGATACTCCTCCCCCGCCGCGCTGCAGGTGCTGTCCATCACATGGAAGAGCCTGTCCAGATCAAGATCATTCCAGGTGATGTCATCGATCTGAAAGCCCTGCCTGTGGTGCAGGTAATATTGCGGGATCTGGGCATAGCGCTCCGGCGGGGTCTTCTTGGCGGAAGGCTTTCCGAAACCGCTGCGCAGTGACTGAAGCAGTTTTGCGCGGGTCCTCTTCCTCTCCTGCATGCCCAGCATCAGTGTGATGACAACGAACAGGAGGAGAAGTCCCGCAAACGAAAAGATTGGCTGAAATTGTCCCATAGCAGTAATGAATTCTCCGGATCAGCGGAAGAGATCATTCCTCCACGATTTTCTCCACGACGTGGTCTTTGTCTTTGTAGACATGCCATGCGGGGACTGTGCCTCTGATCATGGAAAGAGGATAAATGTTGGTGTGAGGTCCGACAACACTGCCGGGATTGAGTACGGAGTTGCAGCCGACATCGACCCAGTCGCCCAGAATGGCGCCGATCTTGCGCAGGCCGGTCGCTGTGTGGGTTCCGTCGCAGTGGATCATGATGTTCTTTTTGTCCGCCTTGACGTTGGAGGTGATGGAGCCCGCGCCCATGTGTGCGTGGAATCCCAGGACACTGTCGCCGACATAGTTGTAATGCGGCACCTCTACCTTGTTGAAGAGGATCACGTTCTTGAGCTCTGTGGAGTTGCCGACTGTCGTCCCCTTGCCCACGATGGCGCTTCCGCGGATGAAGGCACACTGACGCACCGTGGCATCCTCATCGATTATGCAGGGGCCGCCGATATAAGCGCTGTCAAAAACAGTGGCGCTCTTTGCGATCCAGATATCCTCGCCCTTCTGCTCGAAGCGGTCTGCCGGAAGCGTGGGGCCGATCTTGCGGATAAAATCGCTGATCATGGGCAGCACTTCCCATGCATAGGTGGTCTGTGTAAAGAGCTCGGCCGCAATGGTCTCATTGAGATCAAAAATCTTCTCATTGGTAAAATCTGTAAGCTGCATATGGTCCTCCTTGACTGAAAAAAATAACTTTTCACGGGGTGCATGGTCTATGTGGTATGATCAGCTGCCGGATTCCTTTCCGGCTGCAGGTTTCCTTTTTCCGGAGTTTCCCTTCCCAGCGGAAGTTTTCCGCCCAGAGCTGCCCTTTCGTGCGCCTGCTCCCGATGATCCTGTCCCGGTCTTTTTGGCAGAGGTCCTCCGCTTCTTCGCAGGGGACTTCTCGGGATACAGAGACGCGTCCTTCTCGTACTGGGGAATCAGCATCTGATGAAAATCCGTCTGCTTGATATAGTTGGTTCTCCGGGTGATAAAGTCGTTGAGCTTGTGTGTGTACTCTTCACTCGTCACAGTGCCTTCCGCCACCTGGGTGAGTCCCAGTTCCCAGCTGGCCGTCAGCCTGGGATCCAGGAGGGGTTTGAGGGCACAGCTGCAGGTGTCGAAGATCATCTCTCCCGTCTGGGAAGGAGTAATGACCTGGGTCTTGCTGTTCAGGCGCAGATAGTCGTTGTTGAAGAGCTTTTTGAGGATCTCCGCCCGGGTCGCGCTGGTCCCGATCCCGCTGCCCCGGATCTGTTCGCGCAACTCCTCCTCTTCGATCAGCTGTCCGGCATTTTCCATGGCCAGGATCATGCTGCCTGATGTGTAGCGCTTGGGCGGGGAGGTCTCGCCCTCCCGGATGGAAAAGGGTCCGGCCTGGAGCCTGGTGCCCTTGCGGGCGGTCTTGAGAAACTCCGGCACAGCTGCCTCTTCGGAGGAAGTCCCGTCCCCTGAGCCGCCTGTGTCTTCTCCGTTTCTGACTGCCGCCTGTCCGCTGCCTGCCGCAGCTTTCTCCTCCTCTTTGTCTCCGTCCCGGTCCTGTTGTGCATCTTTTTTGCGGAAAAAAGAATAGTCCAGGGCGTCCAGATAGCCGCGCTCGACACAGGTCCTGAGAGAGGCCGTGAAGGCTTCCGTGCGGATGCGCACGGTCAGAGTAACCTTGTCGTAGACAGCGGGCGGATAAAAAATAGAGATAAAGCGGCGCACGATCAGCTCATAGATATTCCTCGTTCTGGCTGACAGAGAGGGCAGGGCCTTGAGTCCGTCGCCGGTCGGTATGATGGCATAGTGGTCCGTGACCGCCTTGTCGTTGGTATAGCGTGTTTTCCCGATCTTTTTCCAGGATCCGCTCTCCAGGACCGGTAGCAGCAGGTCCCTGTACATGGGGACTGCGGAAATACCCCGCAGATTTTTGCCGATTTCCTTTGCGACCGCAGTTGTCAGCACACGGGCATCCGTGCGCGGATAGGTCGTGAGCTTTTTCTCATAGAGCTCCTGGGCGGCGGCCAGTGTCTGGTCGGGGCTGATCTTGAAAAAGCGGGAGCAGTCATTCTGAAGCTCCGCCAGGTTGTAGAGAAGGGGCGGATTTTTCTTCTCTTTTTTGCGCTGGATCTTCTCCAGCACGGCGGGAACGCGGCTGTCAGCCGCCTCCGAAGACAGCTCTGCCGGAACAGGACTGCTGCCGGAAAAAATATCCGCCTCCGCCCTGCCGGTCAGATAGAGGATCATTTTCTCCGCATCCTCTCTGTGAAGGAATCCCGTATCCCTGTACAGGCGCGGAGAGCCGTAACAGATGCTCTGCTCATCAGCCTGCCACTGGGCCGTAAAGGAAGGGGCGCCCTCCGGCGCACCCGCCTGGGTGATCTGCGCCTGAATGCGGAAAAAGGGTGTCTTTACAAAGGAGCGGATCTCCCGCTCACGTCTGACGACCATGCCCAGGACACAGGTCATGACACGGCCGACAGCGATGGTGGTGTGGTCTGTCTTCAGCGCCCTGCTCATGGCATCGCTGTA
>DGRU01000136.1:6382-11139 GCA_002390025.1 Lachnospiraceae bacterium UBA4380 | reverse complement strand
CTGAAATGCTTAATCAGCAAAAACAATTGATCAGCCGAAATGTTTTTTAAAATTTATTAATATGTACTTTGTTAAAAGGCAGGCTCTCCGGTGATCTCGCAGGCAGTTCTTCATCCGGCATTCCCAGTGCAAGGATTGCTTCCAGACGGCACTCTGCAGGGAACTGAAGAATACAGCGCAGGAAGTCCTCGGTGGTCTCACCGTCAATCGCCTCGCGTCCGCGGCCCTGAATCCAGCAGCTGCCCACGCCGAGGGCGGACGCCATCAGATGCATGTTGGCCATGACGACACTGCAGTCCTCGATCCAGACATCGGAGCGCTCCTCGTCACCTACGACTACGATTGCAGCGTCCGCGCCCGCCAGCATGCGGGAGGATCCCTTCAGGCGGCATCCGGACATGTCGATCAGCTTACTCTTGTCCCTGACGACGATCAGTTCCCAGGGGCGCGCCGCACGGCTGGAGGCCGAAGAAAGTCCCGCCATGATAATCTGATTGAGCTTCTCCATCGGAACAGGTTCCCCTGTGAAACTCCTGATACTGCGTCTGTTCAAAAAAGTTTCCAGCATCTGTTCATTCATCTGTTTTTCCTCCATTACTATTGAAAGCCATACCTGGACTATTAAAAAGCTGTTTCCATCCATTAAAGAGCCATATATGTACTATTAAAGAGCTATTCCCGATCAATTAAAGAGCCATACCTGGGAAGCACCATTCTTAGTTTAACCACTGCTTTTTATTTTTGCTCCTACAGATCGTGTCTTGTGTCTTTTTCTTCTGAGTCCCACGCCATGCCGGCCTCAAAATCACCCGTAAAAAACACTAAATGTCTCTAAAAACCTCCAAAAGCCTCTAAAGCTTCAGGCCTCCCGAAATCCGCCCAGGGCCGCCTAGGGCCGGCAGTTTTTGCAGGGCGTATAGCCCATCTCGATCAGTTCCTCCCGGGTTCCGTTGAAACCCTGCATATTTTTGCTGTTCATCTTCTCCACGGACAGACAGCCCGGCAGGTGAAATTTCAAAGAATTTACATTAACAATATATTTCCATTTCCTGATGTCCGACTTGCCGTCTGCTGATCCGGATCCGTCAGTACCCGCCCGCGGCGTCTCCGCGCCTTTATTGCCATCTGCCGACCCGGATCCGTTATTACCTGCCCGCGGCGTCTCCGCGCCTTTATTGCCATCTGCCGACCCGGATCCGTTATTACCTGCCCGCAGCGTCTCCGTACCCTGATTGCCGGACTGCGTCGAAGAATCCGCTCCTGCACCTGCACTTACAGCAGCATCCGGAACCCCAAATCCGGCGCCGTTGCTCTTTTTATTATCATTCTCTTTATCATTCTGTGCGGCAGATCCTGCTTCTGTATTCTCACCATTGGTCAGCTCGGGAATATCGTTTCCGGTGAACTCCGGTCCGCTGCTCTCCCCTGTCGCATAGTCAATGGTGATCCCCGGCTGCACGTTATAACAAAAGGCACAGAAACGAACCAGGGGATCCTCGACCGAGCAGGCCTCCATCAGGACGCCGTCTGCCAGGAGATTTTTTCCTTGAAAAACGGGCGTAACACGGTACAAGACGTGATTGCCGGTCCCCCTCACATAGGCCAGGACCGAATCCTCATAGGGCAGCATGCCCTCGACATTCATGGACCGCGTCCCCGTGATCAGATTTTTCTCATTTGCATCCTGTCCGGTCAGCTGAAAACCGATCAGATGGCAGCGGTTATACAGATAGTTTCCGTCAATCCCGTCATATTTCACGGTATGCCAGCCGGTTGGCCTGATCATGCCGATCTGCCCTCTCTCCTGCTGCGGCAGGGTCTCAGGTCCGACAAGCGCACAGGCACCTGTGCAGCGCCCCAGCGCGTCCAGGTCTCCATATGCCTGATAGGAATATTCTCGCTGCAGATCGGCCGAAGTATCGGCCTCCCTGTTCTGCAGTGACATGGCACTTGTCATTCTGCGGGCGGCATCCATCTGTCCCTGGTCAAAAAATGGAACGTCCTCATTCACATCCGCCCAGATACTGCCGCTGTAGTCCGGCACCATGGAGAGAGAAAATTCTTCCGGAAGCCCCGGCTCAGGCAGGTCCGGCGCCTCCGCCACCACGGGATTTGTCCCGGCAGAATCCGCCTCTGCAGCAGCTGTCTCTACCATTTCCGCCTCTGCCATTTCCGTCTCTGCAGCTTCCGCCTCTGCCATTTCCGTCTCTGCAGCTTCCGCCTGCCCCGGCTGTACCGGATTCGAAAAAGATCCGCATCCGGCAGCCAGAAAGACCGCCAGCAGCGCCGGCAGCAGCCGGCTCACCAATCTTTTATATACCTTCATACTCTACGTCTTTTTATGTATTTTATATCTCTTATGCCTGTTCTGTCTGTTCTGTCTTTTGTGTCTTTTGTGTTTTTGAGCACATAGCAGGGCCCGGGCATCTTTTTTATTCCCAACGATATATATTTGGAAGTGTCATACACTCTCAAAATTATACCATGGACCGGGGTGTGCCACAAAGAACATGGAAAAAAGGAAGACCGGCTGCCCCGTTTGAAAGGGAAACCGGTCTTTTCTATGCAGCACAAAAAATCCTTTTCGATCAAGGCTGTCATTTTTGCATTACATCAGTCTCCGTCATTGTCCCGTGTATCAATACCGGAAACAGTGGAAACCGCCGCAATGATACCTACAAGAACTGCGAAAAATGCCATAACACCGAATGCTGCAAGACCTATGATTGCTCCAAAATCCATATCTGTCCTCCCCGCCCCTGCAGGCTGTTGAAGAGTTTTACTTCACACTGCCCTTCAATTTTCCCATACAATTTCTCAAAAGGCAACCCTGATTTTCGAGTTGTCCCAGTTGTCAGGGGGACGGTTCCTTTGACAACTCTCATCTCAGGTATCACGGGTGTGTCATGGGGACGGTTCCTTTGACAATTTTCATCCCAGGTGTCAAGTTGTCAATGGGACGGTTCCTTTGGCAACTCTCATCTCAGGTATCACGGAGTTGTCTGTCATGGGGACGGTTCCTTTGGCAATTTTCATCCCAAGTGTCAAAGTGCCATTGTCATGGAGACAGTTTCTTTTGTCAGGGGACGATTCAGGTTACAATCCCTGTCCCTATTGTCACAGGAACCATCCCCCGTGACACAAGGAACAAGGTGACACTCCCCGGTAACACTCTACAGTTGTCAAAGGAACCGTCCCCCTGACAAATGAAGGTGTCAAAGGAACCGTCCCCGTGACAACTGCAAAAGGTGTCAAAGGAACCGTCCCCGTGACAACTTTTATGCATTCAGTGCTTCGCGGTTCTTGTCTTCGTGCATGTGTTCCATGGCGAGTTCGTCCTCGATGGACACGGCGCAGGCGCCCGGCACGAAGTACTGGCGGTACCAGACCAGGAAGGTGTAGACGTTCCAGATGTGGCGGCTGTAGTCTTCTTTTCCGGCGCGGTGGGCATTGAGGAGCTTCATGAGTTCATCCGAGTGGAAAAAGAGTTCCGCCTCTTTGCTGCAGAAGGCCTTCTTCACGATCTCGTAGTATTTGTCCTGGCGAAGCCAGATTCGGATGGGCACCGGGAAGCCGAGCTTTTTCTTCTCGGCAGCCGCGGCGGGCATATAGCGGTGGGCCGCCTCGCGGAAGGCTGTCTTGGTATTGGTATCGCTGATCTTCTCCTCCAGGGGAAGGTCCTTTGCGACCATGTACACGCCGCGGTCCAGGAAGGGGACGCGGCTCTCCAGGCCATGGGCCATGCTCATCTTGTCCGCCTTGAGCAGGATATCGCCCTGCAGCCAGAAGTTGAGGTCGATGTACTGCATCTTTTCCGTATCCGTGAGTCCCTTTACACGTCTGTAAAAAGGCGCGGTCACAAATTTGGGATCGGAGTGGGGAGAGGTGTAACGAAGCACCCGGTTCCTCTGCTTCACGGTGAAAACATTGGCATTGCCGATAAAGCGTTCTTCGACGGACTTGGAGCCGCGCATAATGAAGCCCTTGCCCTTGGGATGGCCGGGAATCTTGGAGACAGCTTTGGCCGCCGCCCGGCGCAGACCCTGAGGAATCTTCTGGTATGTGTCCAGAGACAGGGGCTCGTGGTAGATCACATAGCCGCCGAAGAGCTCATCGGAGCCCTCGCCGGACAGAATGACCTTGACGTGCTTCGAGGCCTCGCGGTCAACAAAATAGAGCGCTGCCGCGGAGGCATCCGCCAGGGGCTCATCCATGAAATACTGGATCCTGGGAAACTCCTCCCAGTATTCTTTCGTTGAGATGATCTTGCTGTAATTCTCGATCCCGACCTCTTTGGAGAGGGCTTCCGCGTAGGGAATCTCGTTGTAAGTCTCGTAATCAAAGCCTACCGTAAAGGTCTTGGCCCCGCCGAAATTTGCCGCGACATAGGAAGAGTCCACGCCGCTGGACAAAAGGGAAGCGACCTCCACATCACTTACCATGTGATATTTAATGGATTCCTGCACTGCGCGGTCAATCCTGTTGACCAGCCTCTTGTGCGCGTGATCCGCATCCTTTCCGCCCACCGGACGGGGTGTCAGCATGGGATCAAAATACCTGCGGATTCTGAGTTTTCCGTTTTTCCAGACCATGTAGTGGCCGGCGGGCAGTCTGTAGATGCCTCTGAAAAAAGTCTCCGGCAGCACCGAATACTGGAAGGACATATACTGCTCCAGCGCCTGCAGGTTGACCTGGCGGTCATATCCGGGGTACTCCAGGATGCTCTTGATCTCGGAGCCATAGACGAAGTTCCCCTC
>DGRU01000136.1:0-6222 GCA_002390025.1 Lachnospiraceae bacterium UBA4380 | reverse complement strand
AGCCTGTCCAGGATCCTGGGGCCGTACTCGGTATAGCCGTGCAGCAGCACCTCCGTATCGGAGTTTGTCAGGAAGGTATGTCCCTTGATCTTCAGATCCTCGCGAAGCTCACGGTAATTGTAGATCTCGCCGTTGAAGGTGATGATCCTGCTCCCGTCCGCCGTCGCCATGGGCTGATCACCGCCCTTGAGGTCGATGATTGACAGACGCCGGAATCCCATCGCGATCCCGCCGTCGATATACTGCCCCGCACCGTCGGGTCCGCGGTGGATGATCCTGTTCATCATATTGGTCAGGACCTGCCCGCGCTCCTCTGCATTCTCCGGGTGACCGACAATCTTTACTTTTGTATTTTTCTCCGACCTGATCTGCAGCGCAGAATCTGCTTCTGCAGTTTTTTCAGGGTTCCATCCGGTAATATTTCCGGTAAATCCGCATATTCCACACATAAAAACGTTCTCTCCTGTTCATGTGCAATACCCGTCGGCAATCCGCTGTCCACAGATGTCCGGACGAGTCCGAAAACGATCCGCTGCAGGTGCTTCCGTTGCTCCGCGGTCCGCAGACGCCCGGACGAGTCTGAAAACCACCCGCTGCAGGTGTGTCCGTTGCTCCGCTGTCCACAGATGTCCGGACGGGTCAGGTTTTCGGCTTTTGCAGCTATTGCAGCCGATTGATTTGCTGGTTTTTGCAGCCGATTGATTTGCTGGTTTTTGCAGCCAATTGATTTGCTGATTATCTGCAGCCGATTAACTTGCTGATTTTTTGCAGCTGCTCAATTTGCTGATTTTCATCTTTATTGCGATAATATAACAGATTTGCGCCCTGAATAAAATAAAACAAAAGTGTAAATTAAAAGAATCTTGTGTGAACTCAAAAAAACTTTGGCACCCCCCACTAGACTTTGATGATCCCTTTGATGATCAAAAAAAGCCGGATCCTCCGGCTCAAAAGTCAGCATACGATTGGACATCAGACTGTGCATCAGATCGCTTATCAAATTGCGGCCAGGCCATTCGTTCCACAGCATCGCCATTCTTTCCACAGCATCAGAGAAGGGATGCTGTCCGGCTTATCTTGCCTGCGATCAACATCCCTTCTCAGGAATTCTTGTCCAATGGTGCATACCTCCGTATTCAGTTATTTTTTGAGAGTCTGGATATTGTATCAGTTGAATTTCTCCCCTGCATTTCTCGTCTGCAGAAGGTACCCGGAACTAATTTCATCACTCATTGGGATGTTCTTGTTCACTTATTACTGACATATTATTCAGTTACTCTCTTGAAAACCATCCGATCTTGCAGATTTATCTATCTTCTTCATCTTCCGAATTCACACCAGTGGATTTGTCTAAGACTAATCACTTCTTCACAAATACCTATTGTGATTCTCTGATGTTACTATACAAATATCATTGCGGGGTATACATCCCGTCAGTGAGATTCGTCTTTTGAAAAATACATAAACCACATTTCTGTTGCAAATATCACGTTACTCTTGCAAATTCTGCCCCTTCACGAACTATCTGCAGTGATTGGATGATTTCCGATACAAACTTTATAGAGCTAAGACTTGTTAGATAATTGGTCCGTACCTTCCTTTCATAAATTCCAACAGTTCAGATTCTGGTTTGTTTGGTGGAAAAAGTTTAGTTGTACTTCGGTCCGTACCTCCTTTACCCAGATTCCTCAGCTACCAACCAGGTCGATCAAGATCAACCTTATGAAATGATAAAATACTTCAAGACGTTTACAACAACCAACTGCTCCTTGACTTGACATCAGTTTCAATCGACGATTGTATTTGTTTTACCCGGGTAACGTCTATCTGTTTGATGTAACTATTATACCATTTAGCACTGAATTGTCAATAAATTTGGTACGATTCGCAAAATTGTTGGATTTTTCAGACTTTTTCGACAGTTTTATTGTGCTTGCTATCCAGGGCTGTTTTATACTACCAAGCGCGATCCATCTTATCACCATACCTGTTCAGACAGGCTGCAGTCCCAGGGTGTTCTCGACGTACTTTTGGGCAGTCTCTTCGTCGAGGGAAAAACGAGACATAATTCTGACAACAATCTCCTGAGGAGCCAGCCCCATTTCTTCATGATACAGCTGGATTACGCCCTCTATTTTTCCTCTAGCCTCAGCGGCTGCAAAATCCTCTTTGAGTAAATCCTTCAGGGCTTCACACATCTTCTTATCCTCCCTTGTCATCTGGTCATATAGCTGCCTGTTGGCGGAAACACTTACTTGAAAGATGCTGTCAACATATCTTTTATATGCCGCATCTTCTCGAAGAAAAGCGATCTCGTTAAAATTAGTCAGATCTTGCCATGTTGCTTCCGGTGCCAGCACTCTGAACATAGCAAATTCCTTCGGTTCCAGTTCACTGCCAACAATCACCTGCACAGGAAAAACCGCGGCTCCCTCAACATAATATATTCCAGCAGCTTTTCTGATTACCTGAAGGCCGATCTCTGTAAGTTTTCTGAAAAGTTGCCGTGGATATTTATGGCGGTAAAGCGTCATAGTCAAATCAGTCAAAGAAATCGAATCTATCGGTTTACCAAGAGATTTATACAGATACGTATACGCCATCGCCTTTGCAAATACATCTATGGATAATTCTCCTTCAGGTCTCTTGTATTCGAGAATATTATGTCCCCGGAATATACTGCACATGTCATTCTTCAGAGTTACTGCCGGATCCTTTTTCAGGATCAATACATCCATCCTAATGCCTTCTGTTCTCAGCCATTTCTCCGGAACGATATCGATCATCTCACGATAATCCCACAACAGGACTCCCAGTCCTCCCACAAATCCGGGGTGATATTTTATTTTGTCTTCCATTTCCTGCCTCCATCTTACCCCAAAGCTGAACAAACGGCAACAACACGAGTTGATGAATTATATTTATCTGCACAGCAGCATATATATGAATATTATCTGCTAAGCTTGGCGCATGCCTGTCAGGATTGTAATCGGACCTGCTGCACGCGCCTAAAGATAAATTGGAGTATAATCCATATTAATTGACTCGTCAATGAAATTGAACAAAAAACCCAACTTACTGCCTGCTGTACTTTGGGGACCGTATGCCAGAGTTCATTAACATCCTTCTTTCCACATTTGACATTCCCTGCGGGTCCGTTACAATTAAACAGGACACTCTCGAAAGAGAGGGGACGATTCTGTGTCTCCTCCGAGCTTTCCTGTTTATTCCAAAGTTTCCTGATTATTTCCACAGTTTCCTGATTATTACAAAGCTTCCTGTTTACTCCAAAGAAAGGACTCAACCGGCATGCCCAGTACTTTGCTATCTTATGAAAATCTACCCAACATCCGGGATCTGGGCGGAATGCCCGCGCAGGGCGGACGCACCATCAGAAGCGGGCGTCTGATCCGCTGCGGCCACCTGGGGGCGGTTTCCGACAACGACCTCAATAGTCTCTCCGGACTCCTCAGTGTAATTGCAGATTTCCGGACGACCCGTGAGAAAACCAGGCAGCCGGACAGGGACATCCCTGATACCGCTTATTATCATATTCCCCTCGTAGATTCGCTCACGCCCGGCATCACCCGCGAAACGGAAGCCGACGTGAGCATCGTTACCCGTCTCCTCTTTAAACCAAAGGAGGCCCGCACATATATGTGCAGGCTCTACAGTTCCATGGCAACGGGCAAAACCCAGCTTGCAGGCTATGCGAAATTCCTGAGGATCCTGAGGGAGCCTCACGACCAGGCGGTTCTGTGGCACTGCACCGTGGGAAAAGACCGCGCCGGGATCGGTGCAGTCCTAGTCCAGGAGGCCTTGGGGGTTCCCCGCGAAGAGATTTTCGCCGACTACATGTACACCAGAGAATGCCTGCGCGAAGAAATCCATAACCTCAGTGACAGCATCAAGAAAAAAGCCTCCACTGACAGTCCGCTCGCTGATGAGGCCCTCAGTTATCTCTTCGGCGTCGATGAGGAATTTCTGCTCTCCTTCTACAACACAGTAGAAAAAGAGTACGGCGATCTGTCGACTTTCTTTGAAAAAGGTCTCGGCATCACCGCTGAGGACCGCGCTGCAATGCAGGAGATGTATCTGGTATAAAGACAATTGATAAAAAAAGCTGTCGCAGATGCGGCAGCCTTTTTTATTTGAAAGCCAACTTTCCAAATGTGTGATTTCAGGCCCTCAATGTCTCTATATCGCTTTGCATTTTCGAGGCAATGGTGACCTTCTGCCAGCCATGCCCTTCAGTCGCTTTGCTTCTTTCCCGGCATGGGTGATATCAGTGCCTTGGATTCGATATATCGCTTCACTTTCCCCGGCACAGGTGACCCCGGAGTCTCGGATACGATATGTCGCTTTGCTTTTCCTCAGCATGGGTGCAGCATAGGTGAGCATACGACCTCAGATTCAAAATATCGCTTTCCTTTTTCACAGCATAATACAATTCAAAAAAAGAAGGCTGTCAAATTGCAGATATGGCAGCCTTTTACATTACATTATCGGGAAATCAATAAGAGGCTGTCGCATTGCGACAGCCTCTCCGATATGCGGAAAAAATCAGTCAGGCAGAAGCGTCCCTTTCTCCTTGACTCCAGACATCAGTTGTCAAAGGAAACGTCCCCTTGACATCCAGTGGAACCATCCCCCTGACAAGGCAGACACCAGACGTCAGTTGTCAAAGGAACCGTCCCCCTGACACTCTTTCTTGTCTTTCCAGACGTCGGTGTCGTTGAGGCCGATGTTGCCTTCGTAGAAGACGGGGTCGAGGCCGGCCTTTTTCTGTTTCTCGTAGTCGTCGAGGGCTGCGAAGGCGATGCGGCCCAGGAGGAGGATGGCAATGATGTTGACGACTGCCTCCAGGCCCATGGTGATATCTGCAAGGCTCCAGGCGACGTCCAGGCTGTTGCCGGCGCCGATGAAGACCATAATGGCGGCGGCGATGCGAAAGATGGTCATGACGGTCTTGCTCTTTGTGATAAAGAGGATGTTAGCCTCTGCGTAGAAGTAGTTGCCGATGATGGAGGTAAAGGCAAAGAGGCAGACAATAACCGTGACAAAGTGGATGCCGATGGGGCCGATGACTTTGGCAACACACTGCTGCAGGAGCGGGATTCCCGAGTAGCCGCTGAAGGCCCAGTCTCCGGTAAGGAGAATGAGGAATACGGTCGTGGAGCAGATCAGCAGGGTATCGATGTAGACCGAAATGATCTGAGCCAGGCCCTGCTTGGCGGGGTGGGAGACGGTAGCAGATGCGCTGGCATTGGGGGCCGAGCCCATGCCTGCCTCATTGGAGAAGAGGCCGCGTTTGATGCCCAGGACCATGCAGGAGCCGGTAAAGCCTCCGAAAATTGCCTTGAAATCAAAAGCGTCCGCCATGATGATTCCCAGCACAGCGGGAATCCTGGTAATGTTGGTGATGATGACAAAGATGCCGACCAGGATGTAGAGGCCTGCCATGACAGGCACCAGGACAGAGGAAATCTTGCCGATGACGTCACCCATAAAGAAGATCATCAGGGCCCCGACCGCAAGGATGACGCCGATCACAGTGGGCAGAATACTGGCCGAAAGATCCTCCACATAGACATCAAAGGCAGAGACGATGTTGTAGGCCTGCAGGCCGTTGAAGCCGAAGGCAAAGGTAGCAATCAGGGAGATTGCGAAGATGATGCCCAGCCAGCGGGCATGAAGGGCACGCTCAATATAGTAGGCGGGACCGCCCTTGAAGGTATCCCCTTCTTTCTTTTTATAAATCTGGGCAAGTGTACTCTCGACGAAGGCGGAAGACGATCCCAGGACAGCCATCAGCCACATCCAGAATGCCGCGCCGGGGCCGCCCATGATGATGGCGGTAGCGACGCCCGCCATGTTGCCCGTGCCGACACGAGAGGCAGTAGCGATCATCAGCGCCTGGAAGGAGGAGACGCCCTTGTCGCCCTCTTTCTTCTCCATCATGCAGTTCATGGCGTCCTTAAAGCGCCTAATCTGGACGAAGCGGGTGCGGATGGAAAAATAGATGCCGCTCCCGGCCAGCAGATAGATCAGAAGCCAGGTATATAAGACATCATCAATCTGTACCAGTAATGTTGCAAAGTCCATGGGGCCCCCTTACTTTTTCTGAATACTCGTTAATTTCTGTCTCAAATCTTTGATAATTATACCATTAAAACTGCCATCATGCACAAAAGAGCAGAGTAAGCGTCAAATAGTTGGTGT
>DGRU01000206.1:2834-6189 GCA_002390025.1 Lachnospiraceae bacterium UBA4380 | reverse complement strand
TTACAAAACCATAATAGGAGTAACCCAAAAAGCCTGAAAAAGGCGCATTCTCCCGCCGGTCTTTTACAAAAAGCACGGGCTGTAGTATAATAGGAATGTATCAAAGGCCGTTGCATTGAGCAGCGCAAATTGAATTTTGTAAACGAAATTGTGCGTATCAAATGGCGGTCTTGAATCTTTTATTGTATGTAAAAGGAGGTTTTTTATGGCAACTGATTATTATGCATCCCTTGGCAAAAATCTGATCGGCACAAAAACTTTCGATAATCTGATGGAAGCATTCGCAGGTGAGTCCCAGGCCAGAAACAAATATACATACTTCGCCTCAAAGGCCAAAAAAGACGGCTATGAGCAGATCGCCAAGATCTTCCTGCAGACCGCTGCCAACGAGAAAGAGCACGCCAAGATATGGTACAAGATCCTTGAAGGCGTACACGGCACAGTAGAAAACCTCGAGATCGCCGCAGAGGGCGAGCACGAGGAGTGGACCGAGATGTATCCTGGCTTCGCAAAAGACGCACGCGAAGAGGGCTTCAATGAGATCGCTGACCTGTTCGAGATGGTCGCGGCCATTGAGAAAGAGCATGAAGCCCGCTATCGCAAGCTGATCGAGAACATCAAGGGCGGCCTTGTTTTCTCCAAAGACGGCGACCGCATCTGGGAGTGCGGCAACTGCGGCCACATCGTTGTCGGCCCTTCCGCTCCCGACGTATGTCCTGTCTGCAACCATCCTCAGGCATATTTCGAGATCCACGCCGAGAACTATTGATCAGAACGATTCAATCAGAATCTTCTGTCAGAACTGCTGATTCAGACCTTTCATAAGAACTGCTGATTCGGCATCTTTGATCAGGATTTCCGGTTAAGAATCTCTGATCAGGACTGTTGATCCCATCTCTTTGAAACAGCGCTGAAAAAGCAGCCGCTGTCCATGACAAAACATCCCCCGCAGCATCACTCCCTGAAAAACAGGAATGTGCCGCGGGGGATTTTCTTTTTTTCTTTTTCTATTATCTTTTCTATTTTCTTTTTTTCTAACCAATTCGCTTTTCTTTTTATTTCCCCAATTCGCTGATCGTGCGGACAAAAGCAATATCCTCCGCGGAAAGGCGCAGATTGGTCGACATGGTCTTTCCGTCAGGAGTGGTGATCGTCAGATCCAGTACAGAATCTTCCGGAAGTCCCTTCCTGCGTATAGCCCGGATAAAGGAAGTAAAGCCGGGATGTCTTCCGGTGAATGCTTTGAGTTGATCTTTGATTTTGAGGATCTGCATAGGATTTACTGCCATATCTTTTTTCCTTTCGTAAACTTCACTCTCCTGTGCCCGCAGCCGGGAGGCGGCGATCTATGTATAATGGATGTTTATAAAATATCTACCAGTTCCGCCAGGGAGCTGACGGGAATGAGGCGCATTCCCTCCGGGATCTGCAGACGCCGCATGTTGCTGCGGGGGAGAACGCAGGTCGTAAAGCCCATCTTGGCCGCCTCCTGCACACGCATCTGCGCCACGGAGACTGCGCGCACCTCTCCGCTCAGTCCCACCTCTCCGAAGACGATCATATGGTCATCTGCCGGTACATTGCGGTAGCTGGACAGGATTGCCATGACGATGCCCAGATCCAGGGCGGGTTCTGTCTGACGGATGCCGCCGGCCAGATTGATGTAGGCATCAAACTGGGACATGGGGACGCCCAGCCGCTTTTCGATCACCGCCATGAGAAGGCTGACACGGTTGAAATCCGTACCCGTGGACTGCCGCTTGGGATAGCCATAGCTGGTGCGGCAGACCAGGGCCTGCACCTCCAGGAGGAGGGGTCTTGTGCCCTCCATGGAGCAGGTGACGACACTGCCGCCCACATCGTGGGGACGTCCGCTCAGCAGAAACTCGGAAGGGTTCAGCACTTCCGAGAGTCCGTCTGCGCGCATCTCGAAGATCCCGATCTCATTTGTCGAGCCGAATCTGTTTTTTACACTGCGCAGGACCCTGTAGGAAGCATAACGGTCTCCCTCAAAATAGAGCACTGCGTCCACCATATGCTCCAGGACCCTGGGGCCGGCGACATTGCCGTCCTTGGTGACATGTCCCACGAGAAAGAAGGTGATGCCGGTCTCCTTGGCAAGACGCAGCAGAATTCCGGTCGCCTCGCGGATCTGCGTGATGCTGCCCGGAGAGGCCTGCACCTGGGCGCTGTACATGGTCTGAATGGAATCGATGATGGCCAGACGGGGCTTCTCCTCCTGGAGCGTCGCCGTGATGGCATCCAGATCCGTCTCGCACAGAAAACGCAGCCTGTCCGATATTTCCCCGATCCGTTTGCCCCGCATCTTGATCTGGCGCAGGGATTCCTCTCCGGAGATATAGATAGTCTCTATGCCGGACGCCGCCATATTGCGCGCGGCCTGCAGGAGGATGGTCGATTTTCCTATGCCCGGATCGCCGCCCAGAAGAACCATGGATCCTGCGACGACACCGCCGCCCAGCACCCTGTCCAGCTCGGAAAAGCCGGTGGAAAAACGCTCTTCTCCCGTCTCTTCAACCGCAGAGAGCGGTACGGGCTTTCGCCGGATCCCGGTATGCCCGGCACCGATCGCAGCAGAGGAGGCCCCCGCCGTCTTTGCCGGCGCCGGAGCCTCCACCATGGTATTCCATTCTTTGCAGGCAGGACACTGGCCCAGCCATTTGGCTGACTCGTGGCCGCAGCTGCTGCAGAAAAAAACTGTCCTGATTTTCTTTGCCATAATTTATTCGCTTATCTGCTCAGCTGAAGCTTCCTTTTCTGCAGGTCTCTTCGTGCAGGTAAAGGTCACTTCGCCGCCGCGGAAGCCCGCAGTGACAGAGCATCCGGCGGTAAATTCCTCCGCCAGGATCTTCTCGGAGAGCGGATCCTCAATGACCGACTGAATCGCCCGCTTGAGAGGACGGGCTCCCATCTTGTCGTCGGAATACTTGTCGACAATGTGATTGCGCAGGGCGGCCGAGATTTTGAGATCGATGCCCAGCTGTGATTTGGCCCGGTTGACCAGGTCGGAGGCAAGGAGCATGGTAATCTGTCCCATCTCATCCCGGCTCAGGGCGTGGAAGACCCTGATCTCATCAATTCGGTTGATAAACTCCGGCCGGAAGATCTTTTTGACCTCGTCCATGACGCCTTTTTGCATGCGCTCATAGTCCTGCTCCTTGGTCGGTTTATCCGCAAAGCCCAGGGTCTTGGGCGCTATGATGCGCTGGGCTCCGACATTGGAGGTCATAATGATCACGGTGTTCTTGAAGTTGACCTTGTGGCCCTGGGAGTCCGTGATATGACCCTCATCCAGGATCTGCAGCAGAATGTTGAAGACATCCGGATGCGCCTT
>DGRU01000206.1:0-2794 GCA_002390025.1 Lachnospiraceae bacterium UBA4380 | reverse complement strand
TCCGGATGCGCCTTCTCGATCTCATCAAACAGTACGACCGAATATGGATGGCGGCGCACCTTCTCCGAGAGCTGGCCGCCCTCTTCATAGCCCACATAGCCGGGCGCGGAGCCTATGATCTTGGAGACCGCATACTGCTCCATGTACTCGGACATGTCGATCCGGATCAGATCTTTGTCGGAACCGAACATGACCTCTGCCAGAGCCTTGGAGAGCTCGGTCTTTCCGACACCGGTGGGGCCCAGGAAGAGGAAAGAGCCGATCGGACGGTCAGGATTCTGCAAACCGACGCGGCCGCGGCGGATGGCGCGGGAGACCGCATCCACGGCGTCCTCCTGTCCGATCACGCGCTTGTGAAGTTCGTCCTCCAGACGCAGAAGCCTGGCGCTCTCCCTCTCTGTGAGGCGGGTGACAGGCACCTTTGCCCAGATGGAGATCACGGACGCCACATCCTCGGAAGTGACCGGAAGCGTTTTGCCGGCCTGTCCGCGCGCCTGTCTGTTATGGAAGTTTTCCAGTTTTTTGACCAGGGCATCCTGTTCTTTGCGCAGGGCGCGCGCCTGGTCCAGGTCGCCTTCCATAAAGGCTTTGGCCAGACGGGTATCCAGATCGCGGATCTGTTCCTCCATGGAGATGGCCTTGTTTCCGCTGCTGTCTCCGGCGTTCAGCCGCACAGCCGCGCAGGCCTCATCGATGACATCGATCGCCTTGTCCGGAAGATTCCTGTCATTGATATAGCGGACAGAGAGGTCGACTGCCATCTGCAGCGCCTCATCCTCCACCTTGACGCCATGGTGCTCTTCGTAGATATGGACGATCCCCTTCAGGATCTCGATGGTCTGGGCGGGTGTCGGCTCCTCGATCTGGACCGGCTGGAAGCGCCGCTCCAGGGCGGCATCTTTTTCCACATATTTGCGGTATTCCGTGATCGTCGTCGCGCCGATCAGCTGCACCTCGCCGCGGGAGAGTGAAGGCTTGAGGATATTGGAGGCATCCAGGGATCCCTCTGCCCCGCCCGCACCGATCAGGGTGTGCAGTTCATCGACAAACAGAATGATATTTTTGTCCGCCGTCACCTCTTCAATGACGCGCTTGATCCTCTCCTCGAATTCGCCGCGGTATTTGGTCCCCGCGACCATTCCGGACAGATCCAGTGTGAGCAGGCGCTTGTCGCGCACGGAAGCAGGGACCTCTCCCGCAACGATCTTGCGGGCAAGGCCCTCTACGACGGCCGTCTTGCCGACGCCGGGCTCACCGATGAGGACAGGGTTGTTCTTGGTCCTGCGGCTGAGGATCTGGATCACGCGGCGGATCTCGTCATCACGCCCGATCACGGGGTCGAGCTTTCCTTCATAGGCCATCTGCGTCAGATCCCGGCTGTACTGTTCCAGGATTCCCCTCTGTTCGGGGCCGCCCCCGACTGCCTGCAGATCATCCCTGTGGGCCGCCGGATCTTCTCCGGTCGCCGCCAGAAGCTCGAAATAGATCTTGGAAATATTGATCCCCATGGCCTCCATGATCTTGAGAGCCACATTTTCCTTCTCGACAATGATCGCGAGAAGGATATGCTCCGTTCCGATCTTGTCCGAGCGGTATCTGTCAGCCTGCTGGCGCGCGATGTGCAGCACCTTCTGACAGCGGGGGGAATAGCCTTCGTGGTCCAGAAGGGCCAGGCTCCCCGGGTGGATATTCAGCTGGGTGATCATCTCCTCCAGGCGCTGAGAGGTCACGCCGTTTTCGGCGAGTATCCTGGACGCAACGCCGTCCGGTTCCTGCGCCAGGCCCAGGATGAGATGCTCTGTGCCGACATAATTCTGATTCGCCTTCTTCGAAGCGCTCTTGGCCGCGCGAAGGGCGGCAAGAGCATTTTTGGTGTAATTATCCTTCATGGAATCGTTTTCTTTCCCTGTTTTTCAGTGTTAATTCTCTGCGATAGTCTCTGTTGCAAATCACTCTTTCTCAAGAAACTGCGGTAATGAATCTGACGAAATTCGAGATGCTGCGTTATGAATCTGACGCAGCTCACTCGTAATCATCATAGATGCTGTCCACCATACGGTGCAGCTCCAGCCTGGTCATATTGCGGCATCTGGCCTGTGCCAGGAGTTTGCGAAGGTCTTTCTCCAGCTGCGCCCTTGCGCGCAGAGCGTCCACATCGACAGAGATAATGGCACCGCGTCTGCGGTCCATTTTGACAAAGCCCTCCTGTCTCAGGATGGAATAGGCTTTATTGACTGTATGCATGTTGATGCCGATGTCGTCCGCCATCTGCCGGACCGAGGGAAGCGCCTGACCTTCTTCCAGATCTGCGGTCGCAATACCGAGAATGATCTGATTACACAGCTGCTGGTAAATCGCTTCATCGCTGTTGAAGTCAATCTTGATTAGCATAGCATATCCCTCCATTTCCATCCACATGCTCTGTGCGGAAGAACCGGACGGAAAATCCCAACAGGCAGGCCTGTGCGGATACTCGCGGGCGAAAACAGCCCGGGCAGGTCCGATCGTGTGGATCCCTTTTCTCAAAAACGTCCGAAAAAGGAGTAAATGACAATAAAAACAGAGCATGTACTGTTATATGTATAATATAACACGTGACATGCTCTGTCAAGATGCAGTGCTATGCGCCTCAGCGGTAAATAAAGTATTGTTACAGTACAACCAGTCTCGAAACTCGAGGTGTTTTTGCGTGGTTTTCAACGCAAAAACCCGAGTTGAACGGCGAAAATCCCATCGCGAAGCGATTTGGAACGGGATTTTCGCAAGTTATCTGTTCACGCCCTCGAGAGGGCGT